>JAJZVE010000026.1 GCA_021845835.1 Pseudomonadota bacterium
TCCTGCCGGCAGTCGAGGTTCTGCGAGCCGAGCGAGGCCATCAGGTCCTTCAGCGCCAGCATGCTCTCGGCATCGGCAAGATTGCCGGCCACGGCGCCGATGCGCTCGCCGTGCGTGGCCTCGATGCGCGCGGCGATGGCGTCGAACGCCTCTACCCAACTGGCACGCACAAGCTTGCCGTCGCGGCGGATCCAGCAGGCATCGAGCCGGCGGCGCTTCAGCCCGTCAATGGAAAAGCGCGACTTGTCGCCGAGCCACTCCTCGTTCACGTCGTCGTTCACGCGCGGCAGGATGCGCAGCACCTCCGGCCCGCGCGCGTCGATGCGGATATTGGCACCGACCGCATCGAGCACGTCGATGCTGTCGGTCTTGCGCAGCTCCCACGGCCGCGCCACGAACGCGTACGGCTTGGAGGTGAGCGCGCCGACCGGGCAGATGTCGATCAGGTTGCCCGAGAGTTCCGAGGTCAGCGCCTTTTCGACGTAGGTGCCGACTTCCATGTTCTCGCCGCGCGACGTGGCCCCCATTTCGGGAACGCCGGCGACCTCGGCGGCGAAGCGAATGCAGCGCGTGCAGTGGATGCAGCGCGTCATCACCGTCTTCACCAGCGGGCCGAGATACTTGTCCTTCACCGCACGCTTGTTCTCGGCGTAGCGCGAGTGATCCATGCCGTAGCCGATCGCCTGGTCCTGCAGGTCGCACTCGCCGCCCTGGTCGCAGATCGGGCAGTCGAGCGGATGGTTGATCAGCAGGAATTCCATCACGCCGCGCCGTGCCGCGCGCACCATCGGGCTGTCGGTATGCACGACCATGCCGTCGGCGACCGGATAGGAGCAGGAGGAAATCGGCTTCGGCGGCGCCTTCTCGATCTCGACCAGACACATGCGGCAGTTGCCGGCGACCGACAGCCGTTCGTGGTAGCAGAAGCGCGGGATTTCCTTGCCGGCGAGTTCACACGCCTGCAGCACGTTGGAGCCGGGCGGGACCTCGACGGTGATCCCATCGACCGTGACTTTCACCATCGTCCTACTCCGCGGCGAGCGGCAGCGGACGCGCCGCCCGTCCCGCCTTGTATTGCGCGATGCGCTCTTCGATCACCGGCCGGAAATGCCGGATCAGGCCCTGGATCGGCCATGCCGCGGCGTCGCCGAGCGCGCAGATGGTGTGGCCCTCCACCTGGCGCGTCACCTGCTCCAGCGTGTCGATCTCCTCCGGCTCGGCGCGGCCCTGCACCATGCGGTTCATCACCCGCATCATCCAGCCGGTGCCCTCGCGGCACGGCGTGCATTGGCCGCAGCTCTCGTGCTTGTAGAATTGCGAGAGCCGGGCGATGGCCTTGATGATGTCGGTGGAGCGGTCCATGACGATCACCGCGGCGGTGCCGAGACCGCTTCTCACCTCGCGCAGGCTGTCGAAATCCATCAGCACGGTGTCGCAGACGGATTTCGGGATCACCGGGACGGAGGAACCGCCCGGGATCACGGCGAGCAGATTGTCCCAGCCGCCGCGCACGCCACCGGCGTAGCGCTCGATCAGTTCGCGCAGCGGGACGCCGAGCTCCTCCTCGACGTTGCACGGCTGGTTGACGTGGCCGGAGATGCAGAACAGCTTGGTGCCGCTGTTCTTCGGCCGCCCCAGCGCGGAGAACCACGCGGCACCGCGACGCAGGATGGTCGGCGCGACGGCGATGCTCTCGACGTTGTTCACCGTGGTCGGGCAGCCATAGAGACCGACGGCCGCCGGGAACGGCGGCTTCAGCCGCGGCATGCCCTTCTTGCCTTCCAGGCTCTCCAGCAGCGCGGTCTCCTCGCCGCAGATATAGGCCCCGGCGCCGCGATGCACGTAGAGATCGAAATCCCAGCCGGAGCCGCAGGCGTCGTGGCCGATCAGCCCGGCCGCGTACGCCTGGTCGATCGCCGCCTGCAGCCGCCGCGCCTCGGCATGGAATTCGCCGCGCACGTAGATGTAGCAGGCATGCGCGCGCATCGCGAAGGACGCGAGCAGGCAGCCTTCCACCAGCTTGTGCGGGTCGTTGCGCAGGATGTCACGATCCTTGCAGGTGCCGGGCTCGCTCTCGTCGGCGTTGACGACCAGGTAGTGCGGCCGCTCGCCGACCTGCTTGGGCATGAACGACCATTTCATGCCGGTCGGGAAGCCGGCGCCGCCGCGGCCGCGCAGGCCGGACGCCTTCATCTCGTCGACGATCGCGTCGGGGCCGCGCGCCAGGATCGCGGCGGTGCCGTCCCAGTCGCCGCGTGCGCGCGCGCCCTGCAGCCCCCAGTCGTGCAGCCCGTAGAGATTGGTGAAGATGCGGTCGCGGTCGCTCAGCATCGCCTCACTCCGCCGGATGCGCGTCGATCGATGTCAGCGTGGTCGGGCCGCCCGCCGGCGCCGAGCCTTGTCGCCCCGCCATCGAGCCGGGCGCCGGACGCTCACCGCGCCGCAGCGCCGCGATCAGCGCCTCGGTGCGTTCGGCATCCATGTCCTCGTAGTAGTCGTCGTCGACCTGCAGGATCGGCGCATTGACGCAGCCGCCCAGGCACTCCACCTCGGACATGGTGAACATGCCGTCCGCACTGGTTTCGCCCCAGCCCTGGATGCCGGTCGCCTTGCGGCACGCTGCCGTCACCGCATCCGACCCGCGCAGCCAGCATGGCGTGGTCGTGCAGACCTGCAGATGGAACCGTCCGATCGGGCGCGTGTTGAACATCAGGTAGAAGGTGGCGACTTCGTAGACACGGATCGGCGGCATATCGAGACGCCTGGCGACCTCGTCCATCGCCGCGCGCGGCACCCAGGCACTGCCGCTGCTGCGCTTCATCTGGCCCTGCACGACATAGAGCAGGGGAATGACCGCGCTGGCCTGCCTTCCGGGCGGGTATCGCGTCACGATCTTCGCGATCTCCGCCTCGCTCGCCGCGTCGAAGGCGAAGCAGGCCGGTTGCGCCATTTGCTCGGCCTTGGAGCCGTCGCCAGTATCTTCGGCCATTGTCTACCTGTCGATCTCGCCGAACACGATGTCCAGCGACCCGATGATCGCCACCGCATCGGCCAGCATGTGCCGCTTCGACATCACCTCGATCGCCTGCAGGTGGGCGAAGCCGGTCGGCCGGATCTTGCAGCGATAGGGGCGATTGGTCCCGTCCGCCACGAGATAGACCGCGAACTCGCCCTTCGGCGATTCGACGGCCGCATACGTGGCGCCCGGCGGAACGTGGAAGCCTTCCGTGAACAGCTTGAAATGATGGATCAGCGCCTCCATCGAGCGCTTCATTTCCGCGCGCGAGGGCGGCACGAACTTGTGGTCCTGCAGCTTCACAGGCCCTGGCTTCATCTGAGCCAGGCACTGCTTGATGATCTGCACGCTCTCGCGCATCTCGGCGATGCGCAGCAGATAGCGGTCGTAGCAGTCGCCGTTGCGGCCGACCGGCACGTTGAACTGCACGCGGTCGTACATCGCATAGGGCTGCGCCCGCCGCAGGTCCCACGGCACGCCGCTGGCGCGCAGACACGGACCGCTGAAGCCCCAGGCCAACGCCTGCTCCGCGCTCATCACGCCGATATCGACGGTGCGCTGCTTCCAGATGCGATTGTCGGTCAGCAGCCCTTCGAGATCATCGATGAACTGCGGATAATGCTCCGCCCATTCGGCGATCCGCTCATCCAGCCCGCTCGGCAGGTCGCGATTGACGCCGCCGGGCCGATAGTAGTTCGCATGCAGCCGCGCGCCCGAAACGGCCTCGTAGAACTCCATCAGCTTTTCGCGTTCCTCGAAGCCCCACAGGATCGGCGTGATGGCACCGACATCGATCGCGTAGGTGGTCAGATTGAGCAGGTGGTTCAGAATGCGCGTGATCTCGTCGAACAGCGTGCGAATCCACAGCGCCCGCTCCGGCACCGTGATGCCGGCCAGCCGCTCCACGCCCAGGATGTAGGCGTGTTCCTGCGCCATCGGGCTGACGTAGTCGAGCCGGTCGAAATACGGACTGGCCTGCAGATAGCTCTTGTATTCGATCAGCTTTTCGGTGCCGCGGTGCAGCAGGCCGACATGCGGATCGGCGCGCTCCACGATCTCGCCGTCCATCTCCAGGATCAGCCGTAGCACGCCATGCGCGGCCGGATGCTGCGGGCCGAAATTGATCGCGTGGCTGTCGATCTCGACCGTCCTGGTCGACCCGCTCGGCGCCGGCTTGCTGAGGACGGTTTCCGTCACGGCTTCGCCTCCTTCTGCGCCGCCAGACGCGCCGCGTGCGCCTTCTCGTCTCCCGGCAGCGAGGTGATCGCCTCCCACGGCGACATGAAATCGAAGTTGCGGAAATCCTGCGTCAACTTCACCGGTTCGTACACAACCTGCCTGCGCTCCTCGTCGTAGCGCACCTGCACGTAGCCGCTGAGCGGGAAGTCCTTGCGCAGGGGATGGCCCTCGAAGCCGTAGTCGGTGAGAATGCGCCGCAGATCGGGCTGGCCCGCGAACACGATGCCGTAGAGATCCCAGGCCTCGCGCTCCCACCAGGTCGCGGCCGGCCAGACGCCGCTCACCGACGGTACCGGCGTCACCGCGTCGGTTGCGACGACGACGCGCAGCCGCTGGTTCAGCGACACCGAGAGCAGGTTATACACCACATCGAACCGCTCGGCGCGCTCCGGCCAATCGACGCCGCACAGGTCCATCATCTGCTCGAACGCGAAGCGCGGGTCGTCGCGCAGCGTCTGCATGACCGGCACCACCGCGTCCGAGCGCGCCCGCGCCACCACCTGCCCGAGCTCGACGCCAACCGCGAGCACGCCCGGAATGCCGGCAACCTGCTCCGCCAGCGCGGCCGTCGCAGCGGCCGTCTCCATCGTTTCAGCCACGGAGGATCGTCCCGGTGCGGCGGATCTTCTTCTGCAACTGCATGATACCGTACACCAGCGCCTCCGCGGTGGGCGGGCAGCCGGGGACGTACACGTCCACCGGCACGATCCGGTCGCAGCCGCGCACCACCGAGTAGGAATAGTGGTAGTAGCCGCCGCCATTGGCGCAACTGCCCATGCTGATCACCCAGCGCGGCTCGGCCATCTGGTCGTACACCCTGCGCAGTGCCGGCGCCATCTTGTTGGTGAGCGTGCCGGCAACGATCATCACGTCGCTTTGTCGCGGCGAGGCGCGCGGAATGATGCCGAAGCGGTCAAGATCGTAGCGCGGCATATAGGCGTGCATCATTTCCACGGCGCAGCACGCCAGGCCGAAGGTCATCGGCCACAGGCTGCCGGTGCGTGCCCAGTTCACCACCTTGTCGAGCTGGGCGACCACGAAACCGCGCCCTTCCAGCTCGCCGGTGATGCTCTTCACGACCGCATCCTGCGCCGCGCCCGGCGGTAGCGCGTCGCGGTTCCAGGCGACCGCAGGGGCGGCCGCGTTCTCGCTCACGGCATCCATTGCCGCCTTACTCCCACTCCAGGGCGCCCTTGTTCCATTCGTAGATGAAGCCGACGGTCAGCACCGCCAGGAACCCCAGCATCGACAGGAAACCGAACAGGCCGATGCGTGACAGGCTCACTGCCCACGGGAACAGGAACGCGACTTCCAGGTCGAAAATGATGAACAAAATGGAGACAAGATAGAAACGCACGTCGAAACGCCGGCGCGCGTCATCAAAAGCCTCGAACCCGCACTCATAGGCCGATAGTTTCTCGGGATACGGCCGCTGGCGGGCCGCCAACAATGATCCGACGACCAGTGCCAGGGCGATCACGCCGGCGATGACAAGGAATACCAGGATGGGGAAATAGTTGGCCAGCAGCGGAGCCATCATGCTCTTCCTTTCCTGCGGCGCCGCAGGGCGGCTACCGCAGCGCAGCACGCGCGGACACTAGCCGCATCGTTCTGCCTTGGCCATAGGGGGGGCAGCCTCCCGGCATGCATCCTGGGAACTGCTGGCGCGAGTGACGGGGCTCGAACCCGCGACCTCCGGCGTGACAGGCCGGCGCTCTAACCAACTGAGCTACACCCGCAGCAGCAGGCGGCAGGCGTTTAGCCCTCACCCCCATCAGGGTCAACCGGCAAATAGCCACGCCGGTGGTGGGCGGTGACGGGTTCGAACCGCCGGCCCTCTCGGTGTAAACGAGATGCTCTACCGCTGAGCTAACCGCCCTACGCGCATCTGCTCCGCGTCAGTTCACCGCGTCCTTCAGCGCCTTGCCCGGCTTGAACCGGACGGAGGTGGACGCCTCGATCTGAATCTGCTCTCCGGTGCGCGGGTTGCGCCCGGTGGAGGCCTTGCGCCCGGCGGTCGCGAAACTGCCGAAGCCGACCAGCCGCACCTCCTCCTTGCGCTTGAGCGCCGCCTCGATGGCGGCAAACACGGCGTCCACGACTTCGGCCGCCTTCGCCTTCGGCAGCTCCGTCTGGTCCGCCACCGCTGCAATCAGATCCATTTTGTTCACGACAATGACCCCCTGTCTTCCCATCCCTGACGCCTCCGCGACTCGGCCGTCACGCGGCGAATGGACACTAAAGGCCGGTTTTCCGCCGCGTCAACGACGCGACGATCCCCGCGATGCAGTTCTCCCTCTCCGACCCGGGTCGGCGGGCATGCGAACGGCCCGCCAGCGTCGCCGGCGGGCCGTTCCGGCCGTCGCGGTCAGTGCGGCAACGAGGCCGGCGCCGGCAGCGCCGCCTGGGCGGCGACCGGCGGTTCCGCCGGCTCCACCCACTCGATCGGCTCCGGTCGGCGCACCAGCGCCTGGCTGATCACCTCGTCCACGTGCGCCACCGGCACGAGCTTGAGGTGCTTCTTCACCGAGTCGGCGATCTCCGCCAGGTCCTTCTCGTTCTCCTTGGGAATGAAGACCGTGGTGATGCCCGCGCGCAGCGCCGCCAGCAGCTTCTCCTTCAGGCCACCGATCGGCAGCACGCGGCCGCGCAGCGTGATCTCGCCGGTCATGGCGATGTCGCGCCGTATCGGGATGCCGGTCAGCACGCTCACCATGCTGGTCGCCATGGCGATGCCGGCGGACGGACCGTCCTTCGGCGTCGCCCCTTCGGGCACGTGGACGTGGATGTCGCGCTTCTCGAACAGCGTCGGCTTGATGCCGAAGCTGATCGCGCGGCTACGCACGTAGCTGAGCGCCGCCGACACGCTTTCCTGCATCACGTCGCCGAGCTTGCCCGTGGTCTTGACGTTGCCCTTGCCCGGCAGCATCACGCTTTCGATCGTCAGGATCTCGCCGCCGACCTCCGTCCAGGCAAGGCCGGTGACGACGCCGACCATGTCCTCGGCCTCCGCCTCGCCATAGCGGAAGCGGCGAACGCCGGCGTACTTCTCGACGTTCTTGCGCGTGAACGCGACCTTCTTGGCCTTCTTGGTGACGATCTCCTTCACCGCCTTGCGGGCAAGATTGGCGATCTCGCGTTCAAGGTTCCGCACCCCGGCCTCGCGCGTGTAGTACCGGATCAGGTCACGCAGGGCGTCGTCGCTGATCGCCCATTCGTCGGGCTTGAGGCTGTGCGCCTCGCTCTGCTTGGCGATCAGGTGGCGCTTGGCGATCTCGACCTTCTCGTCCTCGGTGTAGCCGGGGATACGGATGATCTCCATGCGGTCCATCAGCGGCTGCGGCATGCGCAGGCTGTTGGCCGTGGTGACGAACATCACGTCCGACAGGTCGTAATCGACCTCCAGGTAGTGGTCGTTGAAGGTGCTGTTCTGTTCGGGGTCGAGCACCTCCAGCAGCGCCGACGACGGATCACCGCGCCAGTCGGCGCCCAGCTTGTCGATCTCGTCAAGCAGGAACAGCGGATTTGACGTCTTCGCCTTCTTCATGCCCTGGATCACCTTGCCGGGCATGGAGCCGATATAGGTGCGCCGGTGGCCACGGATCTCCGCCTCGTCGCGCACGCCGCCGAGCGACATGCGCACGAAGTTGCGCCCGGTCGCGCGCGCAATTGACTTGCCGAGCGACGTCTTGCCGACGCCGGGCGGCCCCACCAGGCACAGGATCGCTCCCCGCACCTTGGACGAACGCGACTGCACCGCGAGGTATTCGAGGATGCGCTCCTTGACCTTCTCCAGCCCGTAGTGGTCGGCGTTCAGCACCTTCTCGGCCGCGTCCACGTCGTTGCGCACCTTGCTGCGCTTCTTCCACGGGATCGACAGCATCCAGTCGAGATAGTTGCGCACCACCGTCGCCTCGGCGCTCATCGGGCTCATGGTGCGCAGCTTCTTCAGCTCCGCCACGGCCTTCTCGCGCGCCTCCTTGGAGAGACGGGTCTTCTTGATCTTGGCTTCGAGTTCGGCGCTCTCGTCCTTGCCGTCCTCGCCCTCGCCCAGCTCCTTCTGGATCGCCTTCAGCTGCTCGTTGAGGTAGTACTCGCGCTGCGTCTTCTCCATCTGCCGCTTGACGCGGTTGCGGATGCGCTTCTCCACCTGCAGCACGCCGATCTCGGATTCCATGTGCGCGAACACGCGCTCCAGTCGGTCCGATACGCTCGGCGTCTCCAGCAGCTCCTGCTTCTCGGCGATCTTGAGGTTGAGATGCGCCGCCACCGTGTCGGCGAGCTTGCCCGGCTCCTCGATCTGGTTGAGCGAGACCAGAACCTCGGGCGCGATCTTCTTGTTGAGCTTGATGTACTGCTCGAACTGGCCGATCACGGTGCGGCCGAGTGCCTGCAGTTCCTTGTGCTCGCCGTCCTGCTCCGCCACCGGCTCGACGAACGCCTCGAAATAGGCCTCGGTCTCCTTGAAGCCGGCGATCGCGGCGCGACGGCCGCCCTCCACCAGCACTTTGACCGTGCCGTCCGGCAGCTTCAGCAGTTGCAGGATCGTCGAGACGGTGCCGACGCGGTAGATGTCATCGACGGAAGGATCGTCCTGGGCAGCGTTCTTCTGCGCCACCAGCAGGATCTGCTTGTCATCCTTCACCACGGCTTCCAGCGCGCGCACGCTCTTTTCGCGGCCGACGAACAGCGGCACGATCATGTGCGGAAACACGACGATGTCGCGCAGCGGCAGCACCGGCAGCAGGTCGGCGCGCACCGGGCCTGCGTGGCCCTCGCGTCGTGTCCCTTCTCCGGTCGGGTTGTCAGCAGTCATTCCGTGACCTCCTTCAGGACAGTCGGATACGGCCGCCCGATCAGGCGCGGACCGCATCTGCGGGGACGCTCGACAGTTGCGCGCCCCCAGACCATCCGGATATCGGCACCATCGCCCGGTGCCGCAAGACTTGAAACCCAGGCCAGCGCCGCAGGGGAGACCGGCGGCGTGGCTGCTTCCCTCAGGCGCTGTTCTCCACCCGTTCCTTGCCGTGGATATAGAGCGGAGTGGCGCGACTTTCGGCGACCTCGCGGTTGATCACCACCTCCTCCACCCCATCCAGGCTCGGCAGGTCGAACATCGTCGCCAGCAGGATTTGTTCCATGATCGAGCGCAGGCCGCGGGCGCCGGTCTTGCGTAAAATCGCCCGCTTGGCGACCGAGCCGAGCGCGTCCTCGGTGAACGTGAGCTTCACGCCCTCCATCTCGAACAGGCGGCCGTACTGTTTCACCAGCGCGTTCTTCGGCTTGGTCAGGATTTCCATCAGCGCCTGCTCGTCCAGATCGTCCAGTGTGGCGACCACCGGCAGTCGGCCGATGAATTCCGGGATCAGGCCGAAACGCAGCAGGTCCTCCGGCTCCACTTCGCGCAGGATGGCGCCAGTGCGGCGCTCGTCGGGGCTGCGCACCTCGGCGCCGAAGCCCATCGCCGAACCCTTGCCGCGCGCCGCGATGATCTTCTCCAGGCCGGCGAAGGCGCCACCGCAGACGAACAGGATGTTGGTGGTATCGACCTGCAGGAACTCCTGCTGCGGATGCTTGCGCCCGCCCTGCGGCGGCACAGAGGCGACGGTGCCCTCCATGATCTTCAGCAGCGCCTGCTGCACGCCCTCGCCGCTCACGTCGCGGGTGATCGAGGGGTTGTCGGACTTGCGGCTGATCTTGTCCACTTCGTCGATATAGACGATGCCGCGCTGCGCCCGCTCCACGTTGTAATCGGCGGCCTGCAGCAGCTTGAGGATGATGTTCTCCACGTCCTCGCCGACATAGCCGGCCTCGGTGAGGGTGGTGGCATCGGCCATGGTGAACGGCACGTCGAGGATGCGTGCCAGCGTCTGCGCCAGCAGCGTCTTGCCCGACCCGGTCGGGCCGACCAGCAGGATGTTGGACTTGGCGATCTCCACGTCGTTGTTCTTCGCCGCGTGCGCCAGCCGCTTGTAGTGGTTGTGGACGGCGACACTCAGCACGCGCTTGGCGTGGGCCTGGCCGATCACGTAATCGTCCAGAACCTTACAGATTTCCTTGGGCGTCGGCACCCCGTCGCGAGATTTCACAAGATGAGTCTTGTGCTCCTCGCGAATGATGTCCATGCACAGTTCAACGCATTCATCACAGATGAACACCGTCGGACCAGCAATCAGCTTGCGGACCTCGTGCTGGGACTTCCCGCAGAACGAGCAATACAGGGTGTTCTTGGAATCGCCAGACTTGCTCATGAGCACTCCTGCCCCGCCTCGTCGGGGACACACGCCCGAGAGCCCAAACCCCGCCGGCCCGCGGGGACGAGAACTCGCCGGGTAGCACCGCCCCGGACCATCGCGGCCGGGTCGATCAAAGAGCCACCATGCCAGAACGGCAGGGGCGACGGGAAGAGCCGAGGGGCTTTCGCGGCCACCGCGAGCTTACCTGTGGCCGGGGTGGCGGATTTGCAACGCCTGGCGGCCGCGCCGGCGCGGCCGGTCAGGCCCGCGCGTCCGGCTCGGCCGGCAGCGGGCGGCGCTCCACCACCTCGTCCACCAGCCCGAAGGCGCGCGCTTCCTCGGCCGACATGTAGGTGTCGCGTTCCAGCTTGCGCTCGATCTCGGCGAGCATCTGGCCGGTATGGCGCTGGTAGATCCCGTTCAGCCGCCCGCGCAGGTGCAGGATCTCGCGCGCCTGGATCTCGATGTCGGCCGCCTGGCCCTGGGCGCCGCCGGAGGGCTGATGCACCATCACACGGGCGTTGGGCAGCGCGAAGCGCTTGCCCTTGGCGCCGGCCGCCAGCAACAGGCTGCCCATGCTGGCCGCCTGGCCGATGCAGACCGTGCTGACCGGGCTGCGGATGTACTGCATGGTATCGTAGATCGCCAGACCGGCGGAGACCACGCCGCCCGGGCTGTTGATGTAGAACGCGATGTCCTTGGTGGGATTCTCGCTTTCCAGGAACAGCAGCTGCGCACACAGCAGCGCGCTCACCTGGTCGTAGACCGGCCCGGTGAGGAACACGATGCGCTCCTTGAGCAGCCGCGAATAGATATCGTAGGCCCGTTCGCCGCGGGCGGTCTGCTCGACCACCATCGGCACCAGCGCGTTGTCGTAGATCTCGACCGGGTCGCGATCCCTCATCCTCTGTCCTTCCCACCTGCCGGCCGCATCCGCGCCGCCGGCCGCGTCTGCGCGTATCCGATCCATAGATGGGCGCCGCCGGCCGCGGGTCCAGCCCGGTCGCTCAGCTCGCCGCTTCCGCCGCCGGCCCGGCCGCCGCCTCGGACTCCGCGCCCGCCGCGGCGGCGATCGCGGGCGGCAGGGCAGGGTCGCGGGCCAGTTCCTCGGCGGTGACGCTCTGCTCCGTCACCTGCGCCTTTTCGAGGATGTGGTCCACCACCTTTTCCTCGAACAGCGGTGCCCGCAACGACTCCACGGCCTGCGGGTTCTTGCGGAAGAACTCCAGCACCTTCTGCTCCTGGCCGGGGTAGCGCATCGCTTCCTCGCGCATCGCCCGCATCATCTCGTTGTCGCCCACGCTGACGCCGCCGGCCCGCCCGATCTCGGCGAGCATCAGCCCGAGCCGCACCCGGCGCTCGGCGATGGCGCGGTATTCGGCTTTCAGCGTCGCCTCGTCCTTGCCCTTGTCGTCGTCATCGAGGCGCCCGGCAGTCCGGTCGGCCTCCACGCGCTGCCAGATCTGGCTGAATTCCGCCTCCACCATGCCCTGCGGCACCGGGAAATCCGCCTTTTCGGCGAGGATATCCAGCAGCTGCCGCTTCAGCCGCAGGCGCGACATCTGGTCGTATTCGCGCTGCATCTGCGCCCCGATCGCGTCCCGCACCTCCGCGAGACCGCCCTCGAAGCCGAGCGTCTCGGCCAGCGCCTCGTCCACCGCCGGCACGATGGCGCGCTTGAGCGCATGCACGGTCACGTCGAACGTGGCTGCCTTGCCGGCCACGTCCCTGGACCCGTACTCCTCGGGGAACGTCACCTGCAGCTGCCGGCTTTCCCCCGGCGCAAGGCCGACGAGCTGTTCGGTGAAACCCGGGATGAAGCCCGGCCCGGCCACCTCGACGTCCACGCCCTTCGCGGCGCCGCCCGGGAACGGCGCGCCGTCCACCTTGCCCTCGTAATCGAGCGTCAGCATGTCGCCCGTCTCGGCCGGCCGCGGCTCCGCCACGTCCTCCAGCTTGCGCTGGCGGCGGGCCAGTTCGCCGAGCGCGCGGTCGATCACCTCGGCCGCCGGCGCGGCCCTCAGCCGCGTCAGGCTGATCCCGGCGAGGTCGGGCAGCGCGATTTCGGGCAGCAGCTCCAGCTCGACCTTGAATTCCAGGTCCTTGTCCGCAGCCCGCACCTCCGGCAGCGTTACCACCTCGACGCGCGGCTGGCCGGCAGAGCGCAGCTTGCGCTCGCTCAGCACCTGTTGCGTCGCCTCGTTGACGCTCTCCTCCAGCACCTCGGCATGCACCGCCGGGCCGAAGCGCTGCTTCACCACCGCAGGCGGCACCTTGCCGGGCCGGAAGCCGGGCAGTTGCAGCGTCCTGCCGAGCTCGGCGATGCGGCGGGCGCGCCGCCCCTCGAAATCCGCGGCCGGCACCACGACCGTAAAGGCGCGCTTCAGCCCGTCGGAGAGCGTCTCAATGACCTGCATGGGAGGGACGATCCTCGTAACCCGGTGAGCCAGACGGAAACCGGCCGGTGGTGCGGGCGGAGGGACTTGAACCCCCACGGCTTGCGCCACCAGAACCTAAATCTGGCGTGTCTGCCAATTCCACCACGCCCGCACACAGCGGCCGTGAGCGCGCGGAGGTAGCGCAAGCCTCACGCCGCGGCAAGGGCGGCGCCCCCCTGCGCCGGCGGAATCGTCCGCCCCACCAGCGCCAGGTAGCCGCCGGCGCAGACCACCCCCACCGCCGCCCCCACCAATAGGGCCGGCACGAAGGAGCCGGTCGCCTGCACGATGAACCCGGTCACCGTCGGCGCCAGCGCGCCGCCCAGATAGCCGCCGAAATTCTGCATCGCGCCGAGCGAGGCGGTGCAGTTCGCCGGCGCCGCGACCGAGGGCATCGCCCAGGCCGCGGTCGAGGAGACATAGACAAGGAACATCGCGACCGAGATCGCCGCGACCGCCAGCACATTGCTCGGCGTCACCGCGGCGAACGTGGTCGCCAGCGCGGCCAGGACCAGCGACGCCGCCATCGGATACTTGCGGCTCTGCATCGGCGCGACCCCGCGCGACACCAGCCAATCGACCGCCCGGCCGCCCAGAATGCTGCCCGCCACCCCGAACAGATAGGGGATCGCCCCCACCCAGCCGGTGCGCGCGATGCTCAGGTGGCGTTCCTGCTCCAGGTACACCGGCAGCCAGGCGGTGTAGATCCAGGTCACGTAGATGGTGCCGAAATAGCCGATCAGCATGCCCCAGGTGGTGCGGAACGCGAACAGCCGCTTCCACTCCATCCAGGTGACGGGGCTCGACCGCGCGTCCGCCTCGTCGCCCTCGGTGCGGTAGCGCTGCTCCTCCGCCGTCAGCGCCACCTGATGCGGCTCGCGGTAGATCGCGTAGAACAGCGCCGCCACCACGAGGCCGGCGAGGCCCATGACGGCGAACATCCAGCGCCAGCCGAAACTCAGCATCAGCCAGGTCAGCAGCGGCACGGAAATCGTCGTGCCGAGCGAGGACGAGCTGTTCCACAGCCCGGTCGCCAGGCCGCGATCGCGCACGTTGAACCAGTCGCGCGCGATGCGGGCGCTGGCCGGGAACTGCGGCGCCTCGCCGACGCCGAGCAGCATGCGGGCGGCGAAGAACTCGCCGAAATTGCGCACCAGCCCGCCGAGCAGTTGCGCCAGCGACCACAGCGCCATGCCCAGCGCCAGCAGCCGCCGCGGCCCCAGCCGGTCGATCAGCCCGCCGGCCGGCAGTTGCGCGAAGGCATAGGCCCACAGGAACGCCGACAGCAGCAGCCCCATATCGACCGCGTTCAGGCCGAGGTCGTGGCGGATCAGCGGGTTGCCGACCGCAAGCGTGGCGCGGTCGATATAGTTGACGACGCCGCCGAGCACGATCAGCGCCAGCGCGGTGCGCTGGACCGCTCGCACCCGCGGCGTTGCGGTGATGCGCGACATGGACGTTCCTTTTTTTTCCATGCCAGTCTGTCGCATTGCCGCGGCCGGCTCAACCGCGGCGGTTCGATCAGGCGGCGCCGTGCGTCAGCAGCCCGCGCAGCACCGCCAGCGCGGCCGCCGCCATCGTGCGCGCCTCGTCGAACAGGGTGGCGATCTGGTAGCTCAGGAAAAAGGCGACGGCGTAGAACGCCCCCGGCGCCGACCGTTCCAGCCGCGCCAGCGGCCGCGCGGCGGGCGCGGCCAGCGCGGCCTGCGCCAGCAGCACCGCAAGCAGGCCGAGCGCAGCGCCGCCGATCACGTCGGTCGGGAAATGCGCGCCCAGATAGATGCGCGCCGTATTCAGCAGTACCGCCCATATAAGCGCGGCGCGGCCGAGCCCCGGGCGCGCCTGCCAGACAACCCAGGCCAGCCCGAACTGCACGGCAGCGTGATCGCTCGGGAACGAGCTCCAGTGATTGAGTCCGGCCGGGTCCACCCCGGCGGGCAGCCGCATCGCCAGCGCCGCGTCGTGCATCGGCCGCAGATGCGTCGGCAGCGCGAGCTGCAGCGCGCGTCCCGCCAATCCGGCGGCGAACGCGCCCACGGTGCCGACCAGCACGGCGCTGCGCGGTTCGGCCCCGTCCGCGGCGAACCAGCAATGCCACACCAGCGCCATGAGCAGCACGCCAGAAAAAAGGTAGTCGGTGGTGAGCCAGGCCAGCGCCTCGTCCAGCCGCGGCACCTTGCCGGCGAATACGTTCAGGGCACGAACCAGCGGATAGTCCAGTTGGCCAGGCCAGGCAAACGCGATCACCCAGCACGCCGCGAACGCGGCCACCGCCAGGCATGCCGTCGCACCGCGCCGCAACCTCGAAGCAGAGGGAATCGATGAAACGCCGTCCATGACCGAATCGTCATGCCGGCATGGATCATATGCCAGTCACGAAACTGCTAAGGAGTCGACATGTCCGCGATCTGTGACGCAGCGTGGCAACGCCGCAGCGGTCGCGACAGCGGAAACCGGCGGTTGCAAATTTGCCGGGTGACAGCGGCCGCGGCGCCGACTAATCGACGCCTGTGCCGGAGAAGGAACACGCGCGTGATCGGTGTGACCAGGACAGCTGTGCCACTTGCGATGCTGGGGTTGCTGGCTGGGTGCGGACCCGACTACTCGCCGAATACCTACAGCAGCGTCGCCGTGCAGCAGGCCAACCCGGTCGAGCGCGGCGAGATTATCGGCGCGCGGCCGATCCAGGTCAGCGCCGACGGCGTGGCAGGCGCGGCGACGGGCGCGGCCGCCGGCGGCGCGCTCGGCGGCGTCGCCGGCTCGCAGTCGCCGGGCGGCGGCGTCGGGACCGCGCTCGGTGCGATCGGCGGCGGGCTCGTCGGCGGCCTGATCGGCACCTCCGTCGAGCACGTCACCAGCGACACCACCGCCTATGAATATATCGTGCAGGAGCCGGACAAGAAGCTGGTCTCGGTGACGCAGAAGGACGTGGTGCCGCTGAAGATCGGCACCAGGGTGCTGGTGATCGCCGGCAAGCAGGCGCGCATCGTGCCCGACTACACCGCCGAGCCGGACGCGCCCAGGCCGGCCGCCGCCAATGCCGAGGCCGCGAGCGCGGTGCCGAAACCAGCGGCCGACGCGGCCGAGGCGAAACCCGCGGACGCCATGCCTGCTGACGCGAAACCGGCCGACGCCACAGCGCCGGCCAACGCCGCGCAGGCGGAGCCAGCGCAGCGGACACCGCCATCCTCCGCGCTCGGCACCGCCGTGCCCGCGCCGGGGCCGGCCGCGGGGACTGCGCCGGCCCCGGCGCCCGTCGCCGCCGCCCCGTTGCCGGCCCCCGTGCAGTAGCGCACCGGCCCG
>JAJZVE010000927.1 GCA_021845835.1 Pseudomonadota bacterium
CGAAGGGCTTCCTGCTGGTGTCGGCGACGCCGCTGACGCGCAGTTCCTACCATGCGGACGAGGACTTCGCCGCGCTGAAGGCCGCGCGCGGCGGATAGGGCGATGCCGAGGCACGCGGAACAGAAACTCGTCCCCTACCGGCCGGACCAGTTGTTCGATCTGGTGGCGGATGTCGGGAAATATCCCGAATTCCTGCCCTGGTGCGTCGGCGCCACCGTGCGCAGCCGCACGGAGACCGAGGAACTGGCCGACCTGATCATCGGCTTCGGCCCGTTCCGCGAGGGCTTCAGCAGCCGCGTCGCCCTGCAGCGGCCCAGCCTGATCCGCGTGCGCTACGAAAACGGGCCGTTCCGCTACCTGACCAATCAGTGGAAATTCGCCCCCGATGCGCGCGGCAGCCGGGTGGATTTCTTCGTCGATTTCGAGTTCCGCAGCCGCATCCTGCAGGCGGCGATCGGGGTGGTGTTTCAGGAGGCGGTGCGGCGCATGGTCAATGCCTTCCACAAGCGGGCGCGCGACATCTACGGCCCGCCGACGGCCACGCTCTCGGTCAGCGGCCCGCACCACGCGGTGCCGGCCAAGTCGCCGGGGGCCTGATGGTCCACGCCCCGCCGCGCGCGCCCGCCGGCGCGCCGCCGATCCGCGTCAATCTCTACTCCGACACCCAGACCCGGCCGACCGCCGCCATGAAGCAGGCGATGCTGGCCGCCGAGGTGGGCGACGAGCAGGCCGGGCTTGACCCGACCATCGACGCGCTGTGCGACCGCATGGCCGCCCTGCTCGGCACGGAAGCGGCGATGTTCCTGCCCAGCGGGACCATGTGCAACCGCGTCGCGCTGCTGACCCATTGCCGGCCGGGCGACGGCGTGCTGGCGCACGAGACGGCGCATATCCTCTCGGCCGAGGGCGGCGGCGCGGCGGCGCTGGGCGGGGTGCAGATCACGCCGCTCTCCGGCGCGCGCGGGCAGTTCGACGTGGCGACGCTGGAGGCGGCGCTGCTGCCGCGCTCGCGCTACGCGGTGGCGCAGACGCTGGTGGCGGTGGAGCAGACCTCCAACCTCGGCGGCGGCGCGGTCTGGCCGCTCGATCAGTTGCGCGCGGTCGCGGACTGGGCGCACGCGCATGGCATGGCGACGCACATGGACGGCGCCCGCCTGTTCAACGCGGTCGTCGCGTCGGGCGTGCCGGCGGCCGAGATGGCGGCCGGCTATGACAGCGTGTGGCTGGATTTCACCAAGGGGCTGGGGGCGCCGCTCGGCGCGGTGCTGTGCGGCTCGGCCGAGTTCATCGACCGCGCCTGGGTCTGGAAGCAGCGCCTGGGCGGGGCGCTGCGGCAGGGCGGCATCTGCGCCGCCGCCTGCCTGTATGCGCTCGATCACCATGTGGACCGGCTGGCCGAGGACCACGCCAACGCCGCCGCCCTGGCCCGCGCCCTGGGACAGATCGAGGGGCTGGCGGTCGAGGCGCCGGAGACGAACCTGGTGTTCTTCGACACGCGCGGCACCGGCCTGCGCGCGGCCGACCTGGCGGCGCGGTTGCGGGACGTGGGCGTGCTGGTTTCCGCGATGGGGACGTGGCGGGCGCGGGCCTGCACGCATCTGGACGTGGACCGGGCGCAGGTGGAGGCCGCCGCCGCCGCGGTGCGCGACGTGCTCGCCGGGCGGCGCTGATCCGTGCCATCGCGGCAACGGTGCCGCGCGCGATGCGGACATGGCTGCGTTTCCCTCGCACGAAACCGTGCGCTGCTCTAGGGTGCCGCCGCATCCGCAAGGAGACCGAGATGATGCACCGACTGATCCCCGTCGCCGCCGTGGTCGCGCTGTTCGCGTTCCAGGCGCAGGCCCAGACCGACACCCAGGCCGCGCCCGCGACCCCGGCCCCGGCAGCGGCGGCGCCGGCGCCGGCGACCGCGCCGGCCCATACCGCCATGACGAAGAAGGCGAAGCACCACCATCGCCGGACGCTGCAGCAGCACTTCGATGCCGCCAACACCACGCATGACGGGCACCTGACCAAGGACCAGGCGGCCGCGGCGAACTGGTCCTACGTCGTCAACCACTTCGCGGCGATGGACAAGGACAAGAAGGGCTACGTGACGGTGCAGGACATCCACGCCTACGCCAAGTCCCGCCACGCCGCCCACCACAAGGCCGCGCCGGCCGCCGCGCAGCCGAAGAACGGTTAACGACGTTCTCCGGATTTCCCCTGGCGCCGCGGTCTGCTACCAGGGCGCCCGGATGCCAGGGGAAACGGAGCGATGGTAACGATATTCGGGGTGCCGGGGCCGCTGCTGTTCGGCCAGTTGCTGCTCGGCCTGATCAACGGCGCCTTCTACGCCCTGCTCTCGATGGGCCTGGCGATCATCTTCGGCCTGCTCGGCATCATCAACTTCGCGCACGGCGCGCTGTTCATGATGGGGGCCTTCGTCGCCTGGATGCTGCTGAACTATCTCGGCATCAGCTACTGGGCGGCGCTGATCATCGCCCCGATCATCGTCGGCGCCTTCGGCCTGCTGCTGGAACGGACCATCATCCGCCGGCTCTACGGCCTTGATCACCTCTATGGCCTGCTGCTGACCTTCGGCCTCGCCCTGGTGATCGAGGGGCTGTTCCGCAACAAATACGGCTCCTCCGGCCTGCCCTACGACATCCCCGACGCGCTGCAGGGGGCGACCAATCTCGGCTTCATGTTCATGCCGGTCTATCGCGGCTGGGTGGTGGTGGCGGCGCTGGTGGTCTGCATCGCCACCTGGCTCGTCATCGACAAGACCCCGCTCGGCTCGCGGCTGCGCGCGGCGACGGAGAATGCGGCGCTGGTGCAGGCGTTCGGGGTGAACGTGCCGCGCATGAT
>JAJZVE010000928.1 GCA_021845835.1 Pseudomonadota bacterium
TCGGGCACGGTGCTGATCGCGCCGAACGAGGTGCTGACGGCTTCGCATGTCGTGTACAGTTCCCAATACGGCACCGCCAGCAACATCGTCGTCACGCCGGGATATTCGCCGGGATTGTCACCCTACGGATCGGCCACCGCCGACCATTTCCACTACAACCAAATTCAGGACCCGAACGACAGCATCTCGCTGCAGCAGTCGCAATACGACTACGCCCTGATCCACCTGACGCATTCCTTCACGCTGGCCGGCACCATGGGGATCCGATCGAACTACGCCGGCGGCTTCGCCTCGGTGACCGGCTATCCGGCGTCGCAGAACGGCGCGCAGGTCACCTACACCGAGTACATGCAGCCCAACTGGTTCTATACAATCTATTCGGGCGTGGCGCTCGGCAAGGGATCGAGCGGTGGTCCGGTATGGGTCACCGGCGCCGACGGCAGCCCATATGTCGTCGGGCTGGTCTCTTCGGAAAGCACGGTGAATTCCACCGGATATTTCACCCAGATCACCAGTGCCGCTTACAGCACCATCCAGCAATGGCTTGCCCAGGATGCGGCCGCGTGCTTCGCCGAGGGAACGCGGATCGCGACGACGCGGGGCGAGGTGGCCGTCGAGGCGCTTGCGGTCGGCGATATCGTGCCCGCCGGCCTTGCCGGCGCGCAGCGCATCGACTGGCTGGGGCATCGTCACGTTGATTGCCGGCGGCATCCGCGCCCGGAGTCGGTCTGGCCGGTGCGCATCCGGGCGGATGCGTTCGCGCCGGGCCAGCCGCTTCGCGACCTGTTGCTGTCGCCGGACCATGCGATCTTCGTCGATGGCCGGCTGATCCCCGTCCGCTATCTGGTGAACGGCGCGACCATCGTGCAGGAAGCGCGCGAGCGCGTGACCTACTGGCATGTCGAACTGCCGCGCCACGACATCCTTTGCGCCGAAGGGCTGGCGGTGGAGAGTTTCCTCGACACCGGCAACCGCGGCAGCTTCGACAATGGCGGTCCTGCGATCCGGTTGCACCCCGACTTTGCCCTGCGCATCTGGCAGGCGAAGGGCTGCGCGCCGCTGCTGACCGAAGGGGCGGACCTGACCGCGCTGCGCCGGCGCTTGCACGATCGGGCAGTCGCGGCAGGATTCGTCCTGACCGGCCAGCCCGATCTGCGCATCCTCGCCGATGGCCGGCGGCTTGCCGTGACGCGTGATGCCGGGAAATGGCATGTCCGCGTACCGTACGGCGCCAGGGCGATCGATCTCGTCTCGCGAACCTGGTGCCCGGCGCAGGCGATGCCGGACTCGGCCGATACCCGCACCCTTGGCGTGGCGATCGGCCGGCTGTGGCGCGACGGGCAGGAGGTGGACCTCGGCAGCGCGGCGCTGACCGAGGGATGGCACGACGCGGAGACGGCGTGGCGCTGGACCGGCGGGCGCGGCCGGATCGCGCTGGACGGCGCGCGGAGCGTGGCGTTCACGCTCGCGATCACTGGCCGTTACTGGCTGGCCCCACATGCGGCCCGGCGCGCCGCGGGAGCGCGACCGCGCTAGGCACGCTTGCGCGCCTTCTTCGCCGGCGGCTGCAGCAGCGGGGCGAGAAAGCGGCCGGTATGGCTTTCCGGCGTCGCCGCGATGCCCTCCGGCGTGCCGCAGGCGACGATGCGCCCGCCACCGTCGCCGCCTTCGGGGCCCAGGTCGAGAATCCAGTCGGCGGTCTTGATCACCTCCAGATTATGCTCGATCACCACGACGGTGTTGCCCTGGTCCACCAGCGCGTGCAGCACTTCCAGCAGCTTGCGCACATCCTCGAAATGCAATCCCGTCGTCGGTTCGTCGAGGATGTAGAGCGTGCGGCCGGTGGCGCGGCGCGCCAGCTCCTTCGCCAGCTTGATGCGCTGCGCCTCGCCGCCGGAAAGCGTCGTCGCCTGCTGCCCGAGGCTGATATAGCCCAGCCCGACCTGCTGCAGGATCTTCAGCCGGTCATGGATGCGCGACACGGCGGAGAAATACGGCACCGCCTCGTCCACCGTCATCGCCAGCACGTCGGCAATCGACTTGTCGCGGAATTTTACTTCAAGGGTTTCGCGGTTGTAGCGCTTGCCCTTGCACACGTCGCAGGTGACGAACACGTCCGGCAGGAAGTGCATCTCGATCTTCAGCACGCCGTCGCCCTGGCAGGCCTCGCAACGCCCGCCCTTGACGTTGAAGCTGAAGCGGCCGGGCTTGTAGCCGCGCGCGCGCGCCTCCGGCAGTTCGGCGAACCAGTCGCGGATCGGCGCGAACAGGTCGGTATAGGTCGCGGGATTGCTGCGCGGCGTGCGGCCGATCGGCGACTGGTCGATGTCGATGATCTTGTCGAGCAGGTCGAGATGCTCGATGCGCGCATGCGGCGCCGGCACCTCGCCCGATCCCATCAGCTTGCGGCTGGTGGCCTTGTACAGCGTATCGACCACCAGCGTCGACTTGCCGCCGCCGGAGACGCCGGTGACGCAGGTGAAGGTGCCGAGCGGGAACTCCGCCGTCACGTCCTTCAGGTTGTTGCCGGTGGCGCCGACGACGCGCAGCACGCGCTCCTTCTGCACCGGCCGGCGCAGCCGCGGCACCTCGATCCGCCGCCTTCCGGAGAGATAGTCGCCGGTCAGCGACTGCGGATTGGCGGCGATCTCCACCGGCGTGCCCTGCGCGATCACGCGCCCGCCGCCAACGCCGGCGCCCGGCCCCATGTCGATAACGTGGTCGGCGGCGCGGATCGCGTCCTCGTCATGCTCGACCACCAGCACGGTGTTGCCGAGCGTTTTCAGCCGCCGCAGCGTGGCGAGCAGCCGCTCGTTGTCGCGCTGGTGCAGGCCGATCGAGGGTTCGTC
>JAJZVE010000929.1 GCA_021845835.1 Pseudomonadota bacterium
ACTACGAGGGCCAGGCGGCGATGGAACTGGAATCGCTGGTCACGGCGCCCTGCGAACTGCCTGACGGCTGGCGTATCGCGGGCGGCGTGCTCGATCCCGCCCCGCTGCTCGCGGCGCTCGCCGCGCCGGGCATGGCAGCGGCCGACGGCGCGGACCTGTTCCACGGCACGCTGGCCGCGGCCCTCGCCACCTGGGCCGGCTGGGCGGCGGAACAAACCGGGCTGACACGGATCGCGCTCGGCGGCGGCTGTTTCATCAACCGCGCGCTGACGGCGGCGCTGGTGCCGCGCCTTGCCGCGCACGGGCTGCAGCCGCTGCTGGCACACGCGCTGCCCGCCCATGACGGCGGACT
The DNA here is from genome assembly GCA_021845835.1 of Pseudomonadota bacterium. The sequence goes on from JAJZVE010000929.1 coordinate 353, forward strand.
CAGCCTCGGCCAGGCCGCCGTCGCTGCGGCGGCCCTGGCCGCCGGATCGGCCGCAACGCAGGAGTGATGCCGTGTGCCTCGCGATTCCCGTCGAAGTGACCGCGTTGCTGCCCGAGCAGATGGCCCTGGTTTCGCTCGACGGCGTCGGCAAGACCGTCTCGGTCGCGCTGGTGCCGGAAGTTGCGGTCGGCGACTACGTGGTTCTCCACGTCGGCTACGCCATCGCCAGGATCGACCCGGCGGAGGCGGCGCGCACGCTGGCGCTGCTGCGCGAGATGGCGGAGCAGCAGGCGGAACAGCCGTGAAATACGCCGACGAATACCGCGACGCCACACTCGCCCGCGGCCTCGCGCACGCCATCGCGCGCGCGGTCGATCCCGCCCGGCGCTATCATTTCATGGAGTTCTGCGGCGGCCACACGCATGCCATCGCGCGCTACGGCATCGAAGACCTGCTGCCGGCCACCGTGCGTCTGATCCACGGACCGGGCTGCCCCGTGTGCGTGCTGCCGGTGGCGCGCATCGACGTCGCGATCCGGCTCGCCACGCGGCCGGAGGTGACGCTCTGCACCTATGGCGATCTGATGCGCGTGCCGGGATCGGGGGGCATGTCGCTGCTGCGCGCCAGGGCGGGCGGGGCGGATGTCCGCATGGTCTATTCCACCCTCGACGCCATCGCCATCGCCGCAGCCGAGCCGGCGCGCGAAGTGGTGTTTTTCGCCATCGGCTTCGAGACCACGGCGCCCGCGACCGCGCTCGCGCTGCGCCGGGCGGTGCGCCAGGGTCTGCGCAATTTCAGCGTCTCCTGCAATCACGTGCTGACGCCGGCGGCGATCCAGAACATCCTCGACAGCCCCGACCTGCGCGCGCTGGACCGGGTGCAGCTCGACGGCTTCATCGGCCCCGCGCATGTCAGCACCGTGATCGGCAGCCAGCCCTATGAGTTTTTCGCCGAGGAATTCGCCAGGCCGGTGGTGATCGCCGGCTTCGAGCCGCTGGATGTGCTGCAGGCCGTGCGCATGCTGATCCAACAGGTCAATGACGGACGCAGCGAGGTCGAGAACCAGTACGGCCGCGCCGTGCGGCGGGAGGGCAATCCGGTCGCCAAGGCCGAGGTCGCGGAATTCTTCGAACTGCGCAAGAGCTTCGAATGGCGTGGACTCGGTGTGGTGCCGTACAGCGGCCTGCGCCTCAAATCCGGCTATGCCGCGTTCGATGCCGACCGGCGCTTCGGCATTGCCGACATCCCGGCGCGCGACAACCCGGCCTGCGAGTGCGGCGCCATCCTGCGCGGCAGCAAGCGGCCGACCGACTGCAAGCTGTTCGGCACCGTCTGCACGCCCGACACGCCGATGGGGTCGTGCATGGTGTCCTCCGAAGGCGCCTGCGCCGCGCACTGGACCTATGGCCGGTTCCGCGACCGCGCGGCCCGCGCGCGCGTCGCATGAGCGGGAAAACCTATCGGCGTAAGCTGGACTTTGCCGACGGCCGCGTGGAGCTTTCGCACGGCGCCGGCGGGCGGGCGATGGCCGACCTGATCGCCGGCCTGTTCCTGCCGGCGCTCGACAACCCGTGGCTGCGCCAGGGCAACGACCAGGCGGCGTTCGCGGTCGCCGACGGGCGCATGGTGATGACGACGGACGGCTATGTGATCTCGCCGCTGTTCTTTCCGGGCGGCGACATCGGCTCGCTCGCCGTTTACGGCACCATCAACGACATCGCCATGAGCGGCGCCGCACCGCTCTACCTCTCCGCCAGCTTCATCCTGGAGGAAGGCTTCCCGCTCGCCGATCTCAGGCGCATCGCCGACAGCATGGGCGCGGCGGCGCGCGCCGCCGGCGTGCCGATCGTCACCGGCGATACCAAGGTCGTCGAGCGCGGCAAGGCCGATGGCGTATTCATCGCCACCACCGGCATCGGCCGCGTGCCGGCGGGGATCATGCTGTCGGCGGAGCAGACGCGGCCGGGGGATTGCGTGATCCTGTCCGGGTCGATCGGCGATCACGGCGTCGCGGTGATGTCGCGCCGCGCGAATCTGTCCTTCGAGACGGCGGTCGTCTCGGATTCCGCCGCGCTGCACGAGATGGTCGCGGCAATGGTGGCGGCGGGCGGGGCGGGACTGCGGGTGATGCGTGACCCGACACGCGGCGGGCTGGCGGCGACGCTCAACGAACTTGCCGAGCAGGCGGGCGTCGGTTTTTGCATCCGCGAGCAGGCGGTGCCGGTGAAGCCGGCGGTTGCCGCGGCCTGCGAGCTGCTCGGCCTCGATCCGCTGAATGTCGCGAACGAAGGCAAGCTGGTGGCGATCGTCGCGCCGGACTGCGCCGAGCGCGTGCTGGCGGCGATGCGCGCGCATCCGCTCGGCCGCGACGCCGTGATCATCGGCGAGGCGGTGGCCGATGCGCAGCATTTCGTGCAGATGGTCACCGGCTTCGGCGGCGGGCGCATCGTCGCCTGGCTCACCGGCGAGCAACTGCCGCGGATCTGCTGAGGCGG
>JAJZVE010000930.1 GCA_021845835.1 Pseudomonadota bacterium
CGGCGTCGCCGCCGATCGCGTGGCGGTGGGGCGCGACGTGGCGGAGATGATCGTCAACCGCGTCATCGACAACGCCGCCGTCGCCATTGCCGCCATCAACCGCCGGCCGGTGGTGTCGGCGCGCGACATGGCGCTCGGCCATCCGCGGCGCGACGGCGCCACCGTGTTCGGCGTGCCGGCGGGCCGGCGCGTCAGCCCGGAATGGGCGGCCTGGGCGAACGGCACCGCGGTGCGCGAGCTCGACATGCACGACACTTTCCTGGCCGCCGACTACTCGCATCCGGGCGACAACATCCCGCCCATCCTCGCCGTCGCGCAGGCGGCCGGACGCAGCGGGCGGGACCTGATCCGCGGCATCGCCACGGGCTACGAGATCCAGATCGACCTGGTGCGCGCGATCTGCCTGCACAAGCACAAGATCGACCACATCGCCCATCTCTGCCCGGCGCAGGCGGCCGGCATCGGCACGCTGCTGCGGCTGCCGCAGGAAACGATCTACCAGGCGGTGCAGCAGGCGGTGCATGTCAGCTTCACCACGCGCCAGTCGCGCAAGGGCGAGATCAGCTCCTGGAAGGCCTACGCCCCGGCGCATGCCGGCAAGCTGGCGGTGGAGGCGGTCGATCGCGTCATGCGCGGCGAAGGCGCGCCCAGCCCGATCTACGAAGGCGAGGACAGCGTGATCGCCTGGATGCTGGACGGGCCGGACGCGCACTACCAGGTGCCGCTGCCGGAGCCGGGGGAGGCGAAGCGCGCCATCCTCGACAGCTATACGAAGGAACATAGCGCCGAGTACCAGAGCCAGGCGCTGATCGACCTCGCCTTCCGCATGCGCGAGAAGATCCCCGACCTCGACCAGGTCGAGCGGATCGTCCTGCACACCAGCCACCACACGCACTACGTGATCGGCACCGGCGCCAACGACCCGCAGAAGATGGACCCGAAGGCGAGCCGCGAGACGCTCGACCATTCGATCATGTACATCTTCGCGGTCGCCCTGCAGGACGGCACCTGGCACCACGTGGACAGCTACGCGCCGCGCCGCGCGTCGCGCCCCGACACCGTCGCGCTCTGGCACAAGATCGAGACGCGCGAGGACCCCGAGTGGACGCGGCGCTACCACTCGCTCGACACCAACGAGAAGGCGTTCGGCGCGCGGGTCGAGGTGCGGATGAAGGACGGCTCGGTGATCGAGGACGAGATGGCGGTCGCCAACGCGCACCCGCTCGGTGCCCGCCCGTTCGGGCGCGAGGACTATATCCGCAAGTTCCGCACGCTGACCGAGGGCATCATCTCGACCCGCGAGGCCAACCGCTTCATCGAGGTGGTGCAGGACCTGCCGCGGCTGAAGGCGGAGGAGCTGCATCTGCTCAACGTCGCCCTGCCGGCCGGCACGCTGCAGCACGGCAAGCCGGGACTGTTCTGAGCATGCGGGGTGCGTCGCATCGCGCAGTGGTGATGCGCCGCATCCGGCGGCGGCGGGACGTCCCCGCCGTCGCCGGGGCTGCCCCGCGCGCCGCCGGATTGCGAAATCCGTCGTCGCGGGCAGCAACATTGCCTCGGCGCCGACATGCGGCGCGGGGCATCGCGGCGGCCGGGCCGGTGCCGCCCGCGCCTGCCGTGCTGCGGTCGCCGACGCCGCGCTGACCGTCTCCGCCGCGCCGGCAAGCTGTCTGCGACGTCGCGGCCAAGCACCGCGGCGTCATTTTTTTTGCGTTTCCTGCTGTCGGTCGCGCAGTTGTTGTTGACAGCGACGCGGGAGCAGGCTGATAGCGTGATCTTGCCTGCGGACGAGCGATTCGCGATTCGTCAAGCGCAATCGTCTTCGCGGGAGCGGGAGAGTGATCCGGCCGATGAGCACCTGCTTGTCTGCACATGACGGCCCGGCGCAGCGAGCGCGACGAGGACGCGGTGCAGTGCTCCGGCCGGCGAAAGCCGGCAGCGCGGCCTGCCCGTCTTTGCGCCGCCCGCGCCGCATGTTGCGGAACCGGCCACAGCGGTGGCCGTTCGACTGAACGACGAGACGGATACACGGCACACAGGGAGATGCTGGACGTGAGCAACGACGATTCCACCACCAACGACGGAGGCCGCGCGCAGCCGATGGCGATTCGCGCCGGCGGACGGCGGACCGGCGGCGCCGGGCGCGGCACGCGGGCGACTGGCACGCGCGCGACCGGCACGCGCAAGACGGCGACCCGCAAGGCCGCCACGAAGACCACGGGCCGCGCCACCAAGGCGACCGGCAAGGCGACCGGCACGCGCAAGACGGCGGCGAAGGGCGCGACGGCCAAGGCCGGCACGCGCAAGGCGGCGCCGAAGCGCGCGGCGGCGGCGGCGACCAAGTCGACGCGCAAGACCGCAGGCGCGCGCGGCACCAGCGCGCGCGGCACGACGACGCGCGGCACCAGCGCACGCGGCACGGCGACGCGCGGCACCGGCACGGCCCGCAAGACCGCCACGCGCAAGACCGCGGCGGCGAAGGCGACCACCGGACGCGCGACGAAGGCGACCACGGCGCGCAAGAGCGCGAAGGCAACCACCGGGCGCGCGGCGAAGGCGACCACGACGCGCAAGACCGCGGCGGCGAAGGCGACCACCGGGCGCGCGACGAAGGCGGCCGGCACGCGCCGGACCGCGGCGAAGGCGACCACCGGGCGCGCGACGAAGGCGACCACCACGGCGCGCAGGACGCCGACGCGCCGCAGCGTGTCCGCCGCCACCGAGACCGCGCCGCGCGCCATCCGCCGCCCGCGCAAGCCGAAGGTGGAAGCGCCGATGGAAGAGGCGATGCCGATGGTGGAAACGCACGAGGACACCGCGTCCACCGAGCATCAGGAGTAACGGCG
>JAJZVE010000931.1 GCA_021845835.1 Pseudomonadota bacterium
TTTGGGCGGCCGGACTCAGTCCGCGAATCGCCCCGGCCGATACGGTGCCGGGTCGATCGGCGGCGGCGCGCCCGTGACCAGCGCCGCCACCAGCCGCGCGCTGCCCGGTCCGCCGGTCATGCCGAAATGCCCGTGCCCGAACGCCAGGAACAACCCCGCCCGCCGCGGCGCCTCGCCCAGCACCGGCAGGCTGTCCGGGGTGGAGGGGCGGAATCCCATCCACAGCCGCGGCTCGCCATGCGCCAGATCGGGGAACAACTGCCGGGCCTGCGTCACGAGATTCTGCGCGCGCCGCTCGTCCGGCGGCGCGTCGAGCCCGCCGATCTCCACCGTGCCGGCGACGCGCAGCCCGTCCTCCATCGAGGTCAGGCCGAAGCCGCGCGACTTGTGGATCACCGTGTAGCGCAGCGCGAGGTTCGGCTCCGGCAGCGTCGCGTGATAGCCGCGCTCGGTCTCCAGCTTCACCCGCACGCCGAGCGGCGTCAGCAGCCGCCCCGACCACGCGCCGGCGGCGACCACCACGCGCGGGGCGACATGGTTGGCGACATTGGTCATCACCATCCAGCCGCCGCCCTCGCGCGGGATCAGCTTCATGGCCCGCTCGGCGCGGATGGCGCCGCCCTCGGCGCGCAGCCGGTCGGCCAGCGCCGCCACCGCGCCGCCGGGACTGATCACGTAGCCGTTGCCCGGCACCAGCCGCCCGTGCCGCACCTCCCGCGCGATGCCGGGCAGCATCTGCCGCAGGTCGTCGGCGCCGAGGTCCTCGGCCGCGATGTCGTGGCGGGCGCGCAGGATGCCGTCGATCGCGACCGAGCGCGGCGCGGCGTCGCCGTCCCAGATCTGGATCTGGCCGGAACGGCGGACCAGCGCCGCGAACGTCTCCGTGCCCAGCAGCTCGCGCCAGCAGGCGAAGCTGTCGCGGTTGACGGCGCGCAGCGCATCGGAGATCGCCAGCACCCGCGCCATGCGCCCGTCGCGGATCCAGCGCAGCAGCCAGGGCAGCGCGCGCGGCAGATAGGCGGGCCGCACCACCAGCGGCCCGAGCGGATCGGCCAGCCATTTCGGCACCTGCCGCAACATGCCGGGCAGCGCGATCGGCGTCGCGGTGTCGGCGCTCAGCATCCCGGCATTGCCGAACGAGGCGCCGCCGCCCGGCGGCAGCGGGTCGAGCACCAGCGTCTGCTGGCCGGCGCGCTGCAGATAGAGCGCGGTCGCCATGCCGACGACGCCGGCGCCGAGCACGATGACGGAGGGGGCGGATCGGTTCATGGCGCCATTCCCGGTGCGGTCGATTCCTGTCGCGTCACGACACGGGTCGCCTGCATCGGACGGTTGCCGGAAAAGGGTAGGCCGAACGTGGCGCGCCGCTCAACCGTCGCCGCCGCCATCAACCCCTTGATTCCGCGACGGCGAAACCGATCGGTTGCCAAGCCGGCCTGGATAGGGCACAGCGAAAGAAAAGGCAAAGGGAGGGGTCCGAATGACAACCCACGATCTGCCGTCGGCGACGGGCATAAGCCGTCGCACCCTGGTGGCCGGGGCGGGCGCCGGCGGGCTGCTGCTGGCCGCCGCATCGCGCGCGCGGGCCGCGACCGCCGCGACGCTGAAGATCGGCTTCGTCAGCCCGCGCTCCGGCGCGCTGGCCGGATTCGGCGAGACCGACGGCTACGTGCTGGACCTCGCGCGCAAGGCGCTGGCCAACGGCCTCGATGTCAACGGCAGGCACTACGCGGTGCAGATCCTCGACCGCGACACCCAGTCCGATCCGGCGCGCGCCGGCCAGTTGGCCAAAAGCCTGATCAACGACGCCGGCGTGGACCTGATGCTGTCCGTCTCGACGCCCGAGGTGGTGAACCCGGTCGCCGATGCCTGCGAGGCGGCCGGCGTGCCCTCGATCTCGACCGTGACGCCGTGGGAGTCGTTCTATTTCGGCCGCGGCGCCAAGCCGGGGCAGCCCTCGCCGTTCCGCTGGACCTATCTGTTCTCCTTCGGCACCCGCCAGTTCGCCGAAACCTACCTGTCGGAATGGTCGCTGCTGCCGACCAACAAGCGCGTCGCCGTGATGTATCCGAACGACGCCGACGGCAACGCGATCCGTGCCCATCTCAAGCCGCTGCTGGAGAAGGGCGGCTACACGGTGATCGATCCGGGGCCGTACGAGGACGGCACCACCGATTTCTCCGCGCAGATCGCGCTGTTCAAGCAGCATCGCTGCCAGGTCTTCAACACCTTCCCGATCCCGCCGGATTTCGCGACGTTCTGGCGGCAGGCCGCGCAGCAGGGCTACACGCGCATGGTCAGGATCGCGCAGATCGCCAAGACCGGCCTGTTCCCCTCGCAGGTGGAGGCGCTCGGCTCGCTCGGCCCGACGCTGGCGACCGCGGTCTACTGGCATCCCGACTGGCCGTACAAGTCGCCGCTGACCGGCGTCGGCGGCCATGAACTCGCCGACGGCTACGAGAAGCAGGCCGGCAAGCAGTGGACGCAGCAACTCGGCGCCACCATGTCGCTGCTCGATGTCGGCGTCGCCGCGCTGCGCGGCAGCGGCGATCCGAAGGACAAGGCGGAGCTGGCCAGGACGATCAGCCGGCTGAATACCACGTCGATGGTCGGCACCGTCGATTTCACCAAGGGGCCGGTGCCGAACTGCTACACGACGCCGATCATCGGCTCGCAATGGGTCAAGGCGAAGCCGGGCAGCCGCTTCAAGCTCGATTGCGTGATCGTCGAGAACGCCACCGACCGCAACGTGCCGGTCACGGCGAAGCTGGTGCCGTATCGCTGAGCATCGGCCGATGCCGCCGCCCGGCCCGCTGCTGGCCGCATCGGGGCTGCGCAAGCGGTTC
>JAJZVE010000932.1 GCA_021845835.1 Pseudomonadota bacterium
GCAATCTTCTGCCAGCGATATGCCTACATAACAGGCACATTGGATGGCAGATAATCAAGCATGTGATCGCGATCTGGTATGGTCTGCCTATTGGCTGGGTGATGGTGCGGTCATCCCAGCGGTGCGGCCGCGGGCCGTGGCATGGTGGCGATGCGGCTGCTATAGGCATTGCGCACCGCGTCCGCGGTGGCGCGGCGGTCTTGCCGCGACCATCGCGGGGCCTTGGGGACCGGCCCCGGGGAAGCGCCACGGGGATCGCGACATGGCCCGCCGCCGCCAAATCTACGAAGGCAAAGCGAAGATCCTGTTTGAGGGTCCCGAACCGGGGACGCTCGTGCAGTATTTCAAGGACGACGCCACCGCGAACAACGCGCAGAAGCGCGGTGTCATCACCGGCAAGGGCGTGCTGAACAACCGCATCAGCGAGTACCTCATGCTGCGGCTCGCCGACATCGGCATCCCGACGCATTTCGTGCGCCGGTTGAACATGCGCGAGCAGTTGATCCGGGAAGTCGAGATCATCCCGATCGAGGTGGTGGTGCGCAACGTCGCCGCCGGCAGCCTCTCGACCCGGCTCGGCATCCAGGAAGGCACCCGCCTGCCGCGCAGCATCATCGAATTTTACTACAAGAACGACGCGCTCGGCGACCCGTTGGTGTCGGAGGAGCACATCACCGCCTTCGGCTGGGCGAACACGCAGGACATGGACGACATCGTCTCGCTGGCGCTGCGCATCAACGACTTCCTCACCGGCCTGTTCCTCGGCGTCGGCATCTCGCTGGTCGATTTCAAGGTGGAATTCGGCCGTCTGTGGGAGAACGAGGACATGCGCATCGTGCTCGCCGACGAGATCAGCCCCGACAACTGCCGGCTGTGGGACACCAAGACCAACGAGAAGATGGACAAGGACCGCTTCCGCCGCGACATGGGCAAGGTCGAGGAAGCCTATCAGGAAGTGGCGAAACGCCTTGGCATCCTGCCGGAAGCCGGCATGCGCGACCTGAAGGGGCCGGAGACGATGCAGTGAAAGTCACCGTCACCGTCACGCTGAAGCCGGGCGTGCTCGACCCGCAGGGCAAGGCGATCGGGCAGGCACTGCATACGCTCGGGTTTGCCGGCGTGGGCGAGGTGCGGGCGGGCAAGGTGATCGAACTCGACCTGGCCGAGACCGATCCCGACCGCGCGCGGGCGCAGGCCGAGGACATGGCGCGGCAGTTGCTGGCGAACACCGTCATCGAGAGCTTCCGCGTCACGGTGGCGGGCTGACGTGAACGTCGGACTCATCGTCTTTCCCGGCATCAACCGCGAGCGCGACATGGCGATCGCGCTCGCGCGCAGCCTCGGCCGCGCGCCGCGCATGGTCTGGCATCGCGACACCGATCTGGCCGGGCTGGATCTGATCGTGATCCCTGGCGGGTTCTCCTATGGCGACTATCTGCGCTGCGGCGCGATGGCGGCGCATTCGCCGGTGATGCAGGCGGTGCGCGCGCACGCCGCGCGCGGCGGCTACGTGCTCGGTGTCTGCAACGGGTTCCAGATCCTGACCGAAGCGGGGCTGCTGCCCGGCGCGCTGCTGCGCAACGCCGGCCTGCGCTTCCTGTCGCGCGACTGCCATCTGCGGGTGGAGCGCAGCGACACCGCGTTCACCTCGCACTATCAGCGCGGCGACGTGTTCCGCGCGCCGATGGCGCACGGCGACGGCAACTATTTTGCCGACGATGCCACGCTGGACCGGCTGGAAGGCGAGGGGAGGGTGGCGTTCCGCTACGCGCCGCCGACCGGCAACCTGAACGGCAGCGCGCGCGACATCGCCGGCATCTATTCGGAGAATCTGCGCGTGCTCGGCCTGATGCCGCATCCCGAAGACCTGGTCGATCCGCTGCTCGGCGGCGAGGACGGCAAGCCCTTGTTCGACAGCCTCGCGGCGGCGATCGCCGCATGACTGCGCAGCTTCAGCCGGACGCGGCGCTGGCGCAGGCATTCGGCCTGAATGCGGAGGAATACGCGCGCGTGCTGGCGATCATGGGCCGCGCGCCGACGCTCACCGAACTCGGCATCTTCTCCGTCATGTGGTCGGAGCACTGCTCCTATAAATCCTCGCGCGTCTGGCTGAAGCAGTTGCCGACCACCGCGCCCTGGGTGATCCACGGGCCGGGCGAGAACGCGGGCGTGGTCGATATCGGCGACGGATTGGCCGCCGTGTTCAAGATGGAGAGCCACAACCACCCGAGCTTCATCGAGCCGTACCAGGGCGCGGCCACCGGCGTCGGCGGCATCCTGCGCGACGTGTTCACGATGGGCGCGCGGCCGGTCGCCAATCTCAATGCGCTGCGCTTCGGCGATCCGAAGAGCGCGCGCACGCGCCGCATCGTCGATGGCGTGGTGCGCGGCATCGGCGGCTACGGCAACTGCGTCGGCGTGCCGACCGTCGGCGGCGAGGTGGATTTCCATCCCGCCTATGACGGCAACCCGCTGGTCAACGCGATGACCGTCGGCATCGCGCCGCGCGACCGCATTTTTCTTTCCGCCGCGGCGGGATTGGGCAATCCCGTCGTCTATGTCGGTTCGAAAACCGGACGCGACGGCATCCACGGCGCCACGATGGCCTCCGCCGCGTTCGGCCGCGACAGCGAGGAAAAGCGCCCGACCGTGCAGGTCGGCGACCCGTTCACGGAAAAACTGCTGATCGAGGCGTGCCTGGAACTGATGGCGACCGACGCGATCGTCGCCATCCAGGACATGGGCGCGGCCGGCCTGACCAGTTCCTCGGTGGAGATGGCGGGCAAGGGCGGCGTCGGCATCGCGCTCGACCTGGACGCGGTGCCGCAGCGCGAAGCAGATCGG
>JAJZVE010000933.1 GCA_021845835.1 Pseudomonadota bacterium
CACAGGCAGCCCGCTGCGCTCGAAGGCAATGCCGGCGTCGCGCTCGATCCAGGGGAAGGCGTTCTCCTGCCCGATCGCCACCAGCACGTCATCGGCGGCGATGAACTCGTCCGGCTCGCCGGTGGGGACAAGACTGCGGCGGCCGTTGGCGTCGTATTCGGCGCGCACCCGCTCGAACGTCATGCCGGTCAGCCGGCCGTTCTCGTGCACCACCGATTTCGGCGCGAGATAGTTCAGGATCGGGATGTCCTCTCGCATCGCGTCCTCCTTTTCCCAGGGGGACGCCTTCATCTCCTCGAAGCCGGAGCGGACGACGACGCGCACGTCCTCGCCGCCCAGGCGGCGGGCGGAACGGCAGCAATCCATCGCCGTGTTGCCGCCGCCGAGCACGATCACGCGCTTGCCGATCGACTTGATGTGACCGAAGCTGACCGAGGCGAGCCAGTCGATGCCGATATGGATGTTGGCCGCCGCTTCCTTGCGGCCCGGCACGTCCAGCTCCCGCCCGCGCGGCGCGCCGCAGCCGACGAACACCGCGTCATAGCCGTCGGCCAGCAGCGCCTTCAGGCTGTTCACCCGCTCGCCGAGCCGGGCGGTGACGCCGAGGTCCATGATGTAGCCGACTTCCTCGTCGATCACCTGTTCCGGCAGGCGGAAGCGGGGGATCTGGAAGCGGATGAAGCCGCCCGCCTTCGCCTCGCCGTCGAACACGGTCACGTCATGCCCGGCGGCGGCAAGGTCGCGCGCCACGGTCAATGAGGCCGGGCCGGCGCCGACGCAGGCGATGCGTTTGCCCGTGCGCGCGGCGGACCGGGGCGGCATGCGGCTGCTCACGTCGCCCTTGTAGTCGGCGGCGACGCGCTTGAGCCGGCAGATCGCCACCGGCTCCTCCTCCACCCGGCCACGCCGGCAGGCGGGTTCGCAGGGCCGGTCGCAGGTGCGGCCGAGCACGCCTGGAAACACGTTCGATTTCCAGTTGACCATGTAGGCGTCGGCATAGCGCCCCGCCGCGATCAACCTGATGTATTCGGGGACCGGCGTATGCGCCGGGCACGCCCATTGGCAATCGACAACTTTGTGGAAGTAGTCCGGATTACCGATATCGGTCGGCTGCACGTCGTTTCCTTCCTTGCCGGCTTTGCGGGTCCAGGCCCAGCCGGGAGTCCGCGAAGTATGGCAAAGCACGGACCGTGCCGGTAGGGGAAGCATAATGGTCAACGTCCCGCAAGCCATCCGGAGACGGGATATCTGCCATTCCCGGAGCGTCGGTCAGCGCGCCCCGCCCGCTCCGTCGTCCTGAGGGACCACCGAGATCTTGCCGTCCCGCTCGGCCACCGCGTAGCGCACCTGCGCCAGCCGCTCCAGCCCGCGCTGCCGCGCCGCCGCCATCACGTCCTGTTCGGTCAGGCGCAGCCGGCGCATGCGGTCGTCGTGGAACGCGCCGTGCTCGAACACCACCACCGGCGTGCCGTCCACCACGCGCCCGAACCAGGCAAAGCGCGTCTTGAGCCACGACACCAGAATGTGCATCAGCCCGATCGTGCAGATGCCGCTGAACGCACCGGTCATGCTGCGCTCCTCGCCCAGCACGGCGGTGATGGTGATGCCGGCGAACAGGAACAGCACGACGAGGTCGAACGGCGCCATCTGGCTTGCCGTGCGCCGGCCGATCAGCCGCACCGCGAACAGCAGCAGGAAATAGGCCGCAGCGGCGCGCAGGACGATCTGCATAGGGTCAGGGCACGATGAACTGCGTCCAGCGCAGCACCGCCCCGCCATCCACCTGCGCCTGCAGTTGCACCGGCCCGATCGCGGTCGGGTGGGCGTCCAGCCGCACGAGCGCGTCATGCTGGTCGGCGGCGAGGCGGATGCGCAACACCAGTCCCCCGCCGCTGGCCGCTGCCGCCTCCGGCCGCGGCATGGCGCGCGCGACCCCCATCGGTTCGATGACATGCGGCGAGAGGAACACCGTCGCCGCCCGCGCGGTGTCGGTTGCATTGTGCAGGTGCAGCGTGATCTGCGTCGGCGTGCCGAACCGCGCCACCGGCTCGTAGTCCACGCCGAGCGAGCCGTCCTTCGCACGGGCATGGGCGTGGCTGAACGGGCCCCGCCCCAGCAGCCCGGCCAACGCCGCGGCGACAAAGGCTGCCATCACCACCCGGCCGGCCTGCTCGGCCCGATGCCACCGCAACTCGAAGTCGGCGTTGAAGCCGACTTCAAACTCTTCATCCACCGGATCGGCGCCGCGCATGGGCCGGGAAAGGCGCGGCCCTTGGCGCGGTTGCGCCGCTCGCGATGCTATGACGGGCCGGTTTCGCCAAATACGCGCAGATAGATCGTATCCAGCGCCCGCAGATGCGCGCGCGCGTCCATCGCCGCGTCCAGCGCCGCCGCCGGCACGCGCCCGGCCACCTCGGGGTCGGCGTCCAGGTTGGCGCGGAAGCTGCGCCCCTCCGGCGTGCCGAGCTTCGTCCAGGTTGCCATGGCGTTGCGCTGCACCACCGCATAGGCCGCTTCCCGCGACAGCCCGGCGCGGGCCAGGGCCAGCAGCACCTCGCCGGAATGCACCACGCCGCCGAGCGACTCCAGGTTCTGCGCCATCCGCCCGGGATGCACGACGAGATTGCGCACCAGCCCCGCCAGCCGCGCGAGCGCGAAATCCAGCGTCACCGTCGTGTCCGGCGCGATCGCCCGCTCCACGCTGGAATGGCTGATGTCGCGTTCATGCCACAGCGCCACGTTCTCCAGCGCCGGCCCCGCCGCCGCGCGGACCAGCCGGGCGAGGCCGGTCAGGTTCTCGCTCAGCACCGGGTTGCGCTTGTGCGGCATCGCCGAGGAGCCTTT
>JAJZVE010000934.1 GCA_021845835.1 Pseudomonadota bacterium
AGATCAATCTGCGCGAGGCGCTGGGCGAGACCGGCCTGCCGCCGCTGCCGGCACCGCGGGACCATCTGCTGCTGTAGCGGGAGCGATCCGCCGCCCGCCGAGCCAGACCTGCCGCAGCGCCAGGGCGTCGTCCAGATGCACCAGATCGGCGCGGCCACCGGGCGCGATGCGGCCGTGGCGTTCGAGGCCGAGGAAGCGTGCGGGATAGAGGCTCGCCATGCGCAGCGCCTCGTCCAGCGCCACGCCGAGCTGCCGCACCGCATGGCGCAGCGCCGCGTGCATCGTCAGGTCTGAGCCGGCGAGCGTGCCGTCAGCGAGCCGCAGCGCGCCGCCGCGACGGGTGACGGTGCGGCCGTTCAGTTCAAACGTGTCGTCCGCCAGCCCGGCCAGCGGCATCGCGTCGCTGACCAGGAACAGCCGCGCCGGGCCGCGCTTGGCGCGGAGGGCGGCGGAGAGGGCGGCGGGGTGCACGTGATGGCCGTCGGCGATGATGCCGCCCCACAGCCCGCCATGGTCCAGCGCCGCCCCCACCACGCCGGGCGCGCGGTGCGACAGCGGCGACATGGCGTTGAACAGATGCGTCACCCCGCGCGCGCCCTGCTCGGCCGCCGCCATCACCGTGTCGTAGTCGGCGTCGCTGTGGCCGATGCTGACGATCACGCCCGCCTGGACCAGACGCGCGATCTGCGCCGGCGGCACCACCTCCGCCGCCACGGTCAGCAGCAGTGGCGCGATGCCGCAGCCGGACAGCAGGGCGAAATCCTCCTCCGTCAGCGGCCGGATCAACGCCGGATCATGCGCGCCCTTGCGCGCGGGGGCGAGGAACGGACCTTCCAGATGCACCCCGACGATGCCCGGCGTGCGCGCGGCCAGCGCGGCGCGCACCGCGTCCAGCGCCGCGCGCATCACCTCCGGCCGGTCGGTGATCAGCGTCGGCAGCAGCGCGGTGGTGCCGCAGCGCAGATGCGCCGCCGCCAGACGGGCGAGGGCGCCAGCGTCGGGGCTGGCGTTGAACAGCACGCCGCCGCCGCCGTTCACCTGGGCATCGACGAAGCCCGGCGCCAGCAGGCCGCCCGGCAGCACCTCGCACGGCACCGATGCCGGCAGCGCGGCGGACGGCAGCACGGCGGCAACCGCGTCGCCCTCCAGCAATACGGCATGGTCGTCGAGGAAGCGGGCGCCGGTGAAGATGCGGGCACCGCGCAGGGCGTGCGCGCCGGTCCGGTGGCGAGGTTCGTCTGCGTTCACGCCCCCTGCATAGCAGGCAGGTGGTGGCCCGGAAATGCGCGCCGGGCGCATCTCCGGGCGCGGGACGTCAGAGATGACGGATGTTGCCGGCGGACAGGTTCAGGCTGCCCGCCAGTTCGATCTTCATGTTGGTGCTGCCGAGGCTTTCGGTCTTGTTGCTGGTGTTGACGTAGACGAACGTGTTGCCGCCGCTGTCCTGCCAGCCGATCGCGCCGCGCTGCAGCGACGTGCCGGACAACTGGCCGGCATAGGCGAGCTTCCTGCCCAGGCCGGTGAAGTCGAGCACGTCCTGGCCGGTGTTGAAGTTGGTGATCACGTCCATCGCCTTGGCGGTGGAGTCGGTGGTCGCCCCGTAAAGATAGTCATTCGGCCCGCTGCCGCCCGTCATCGTGTCGGCGCCGGCGCCGCCGTCGATCCAAAGCGGCCCGGTCATGCCGGACCCGTTGATGGTATCGTTGCCGCCCATGCCGTAGACGAACCCCGGCGTCGCGGTGCCGCCCAGCAGGGTCGCGACGTTGATCGCGTCGTTCGCGCCGGAGCCGACGACCACGCCGAGCGGCGCGGCGGGCGAGGCCGTGCCGCTGGTGGTATCGTTGGCGGTGACGGTCAGCAGATAGGCGCGGCCGTTGCTCGCCCCGGCCACGCCGTTGGCGCCGGTGTTCAGCACCGCGCCACCGGTCGCGGATGCCAGGGTGAAGGCGCCCGCACCGGTGCCGCCAAGTGCATAGCTGAAGCTGTCGCCGGAGGTGCCGCCGGTTTCGGTCACGAAGGCCAGCGCCTTGCCGGCATTCAGCCCGCTGCGTCCGGCGAGGCTCGACAGGGCCGAGGTCTCGGCGGAGACGGCGACGCCGGTCGGCGCGGCGACGACCGGCGAATAGGTGAAGGAGAGGCTGGCGCTGCCGGTGTTGCCGGCCGTGTCGGTGTCGGTCGCCGTCATGGTGTAGGTGCCGGCGGCAAGGCCGGCCGGCGTGAAATTCCAGACGCCGGACGCATTCGACACCGTGGTGCCGAGCACGCCGGCGCCGTCGGAGATGACCACCTGCGCCGACGGATCGGCGGTGCCGGTCAGCGCATCGGTGGTGCTGGCGCCGGTCGAGGTGGTGGTGCCGCCGGGAGCGAGCGCGATCGTCACCGTTGGCGCGACGGTGTCATAGGTGAAGGTGAGGCTCGCCTGCACCGTGCTGCCGGAGATGGTGGTGCTGGCCGTGACCGTCTGCGTGCCCTGCGGCAGGGTGGCCGGCGTGAACGTCCAGATGCCGTTGGAGGCGGCCACGGCGCTGCCGAGCAGCGTCGTGCCCTCGTAGACGTTCACCGTCGCGCCCTGCGTGGTCAGGCCGGTCAGCGTGTCGTTGCCGGTGATGTTGTCGGTGGCGGAACTGCCGGTGTCGTCGGCCAGCGCGATGCTGACGCTTGGCGGCGCCACGTTCCACCCCAGCACGTCCATCGCCGTGGTGTCCACGGTGCCGAAGCTGTTGACGACGCCGGCGGAGGAGAACGCGTTGGCCGCGTCATTGCCCATCCCGCTGCCCCAGTCGCCGATATCGCCGCCGCTGGTGGTGTTGAAGGTGCCGAGCGCGGTCGCGCCGCCGTCGATC
>JAJZVE010000935.1 GCA_021845835.1 Pseudomonadota bacterium
CGTGCGGCCATATCCTGGTGATGGACGAGACGGGGCGCGAGGTGCCGCCGGACACGCCCGGCGAAATCTATATCGGTGGCGCGATGGTGGTGCCCGGCTACTGGGGCAATCCGGAGGCAACCGCGCGCGAGTTCCGCGCCGGCTACTGGAAGTCCGGCGACCTCGGCATGATGGACGCGCAGGGCTACCTGCGCGTGATCGACCGCATCAAGGACGTGATCAACCGCGGCGGCTACAAGATCTTCGCCTCCGAGGTCGAGAACGTGCTGCTGGACCATCCCGCGGTGATCGAGGTCGCCGTGGTGCCGAAGCCCTGCCCGGTGCTGGGCGAGCGCGTGCATGCCTTCGTGGTGCTGCGCGACGACGCGGTCAGCGGCGACGAACTGGCACGGTTCTGCGCGCGCGAGCTTTCCGACTACAAGGTGCCGGAGGCATTCCACCGGATCGAGATCACCTTGCCGCGCAACGCCAACGGCAAGGTGCTCAAGCGCGATCTGCGCCAGCGCCTGGCGTGACTGTGGCGGCGGCCGTGTCGTGACATTGCGGCTGCTCGCCGATGACCTGACGGGCGCGCTCGACAGCGCGGCGGCGTTCTGCGGCGGCGGGGCGGTCTGCGTGTTCCTGGCGCCGCCGCCGGTGCTTCCCGCCGGTCCCGCCGCCATCGACCTGGGGTGCCGGGACGGCAGCGAAGCAGCGGCGGTCGCCGCGACGGCGGCGGCGGCGCCGCTGCTGGCGGGGGCGGGGATCGCCTTCCTGAAGATCGACAGCCTGCTGCGCGGGCATTGGGCGGCGATGCTGGCCGCGCTGTGGCGACGTGGCGGCTTCCGCCATTGCGTGTTCGCGCCCGCCTTCCCGGCGCAGGGACGGGTGACGCGGCAGGGACGGCAGTTCCTGCGCGAAGCGGACGGCACGCTGAGGCCGGTGACGGTCGATCCGCGCGCCGCGCTGGCGGCGCAAGGGGTCACGGAGATCGCGGTCCAGGATGCCGCCGTCGAGGCGGAGCTGCGGGCGGTGGTGGCGCGGGGGCGTGCCCTGTCGGGGCCGGTGCTGTGGTGCGGCACGGCGGGGCTGGCGATGGCACTGGCAGACCAGCCCCCGCCGGTTGTGACGCGGCTGCCCGCGCCGGCCCTGGCGGTGATCGGGTCCAACCACGCCGTGGCGCTGGCGCAATTGCGGACCCTGGCCGACGCGAGCGGCACCGCGCCCCTGCGGCTGCGCGGCGCCGATGGCGAGGTGGCCGAGGTGAGCGCGCGGCTCTGCCACCCCGGCTGCGTGGTGCAGGCGGACATCCCCGCGGGGACGGCCCCCGATGCGGCCGCCGCCCGGATCGCCGCATTGCTGCGGGCGACGCTGCCCCGGCTGGCGCGGCCGGCGACGCTGATCGCGGCGGGCGGGGAGACGCTGCGCTCCGCCTGCGAGGCGCTGGGCGTGGCACGGCTGGACGTGGACGGCGCCATGGCCCCCGGCGTGCCCTGCAGCCGCCTGGTTGGCGGCGTCTGGGACGGGGTGCGCGTGGTGTCGAAATCCGGCGCGTTCGGTGCGCCCGACCTGCTGGCGCGGCTGTTCGCCGCCGTCGCCGCGCTTTGACAGCGGCCGGCGAAGATGGCTAGGTCGGCCCCGCAGGAGGGCGCGGCGTGGTTCGAGTTGCCATCACGATGGGGGATCCGGCCGGCATCGGCCCGGAGATCATTCTCAAGGCGGCCGACCGGCTGCAGGACCGGCTGGCGCGGGGCGACCTGGCGCTGACCGTGATCGGCTGCGGCCGCAGCTACCGCGCCACCGCGCAGGCGCTCGGCCTGCCGGACCGGTCCGTGCCGATCGCGGCCGATGCCGCCGGGGCGCCGCCGCCGCTGGCCTTCATCGAGGCCGGGCCGGCCGACGCGCCGATCGCGACCGGCGTGGTGTCGGCCGAGGCCGGGCGGCTTGCGTACAACGCGATCGACATCGCCGTGCGCCTCGCCCTGTCCGGCGCGGTCGGTGCGATCTGCACCGCGCCGCTGAGCAAGGAGGCGCTGAACCTCGCCGGCCATCATTACGCGGGCCATACCGAACTGCTGGCGGCGCTGACCGGGGTGCCGGATTCGGTGATGATGCTGGCGCACGGCAACATGCGGGTGAGCCATGTCAGCACTCACTCCGCCCTGGCCGATGTACCGCGCAAGCTGACGCCGGCGCGCCTGCGCCGGGTGGTGACGCTGACCGACGCCGCGCTGCGCGCCTTCGGCATCGCCCGCCCGCGCATCGCGATCGCCGCGCTGAACCCGCATGCCGGGGAGGGGGGGCTGTTCGGGCGCGAGGATATCGACATCTCCACCCCCACCATCGCCGCGCTGCGCGGCGAGGGGTTCGACGTGACCGGGCCGGTGCCCGGCGACACGGTGTTCGTGAAGCTGCGCGGCGGGCAATATGATGCCGTTGTCGCGATGTATCACGACCAGGGGCATATCCCGGTCAAGCTGCTGGGGTTTTCCGTCGATCCGGCCACCGGGCGCTGGGAGGCGCTGAGCGGCGTCAACATCACGCTGGGGCTGCCGATCGTCCGCACCTCGGTCGACCACGGCACCGCGTTCGACATCGCCGGCAAGGGCATTGCCAGCGAGACCAGCCTGCTGGAAGCGATCGAGGTGGCGATGCAGCTGGCGCCGGCCGTCGCCGGCGCAAAGCCTCACCAGACGGTATAGCCGCCGTCGATCACGAAGGCGGCCCCGGTGACATAGGCCGAGGCCGGGCTGGCAAGATAGAGCGCGAGCGGCCCGATTTCCGCCGGCTGCCCCGGCCGGCCCATCGGGATGTTATCCACGAAGGCCTGGATCACCTCCGGCCGGGTGTCGTGCCAGCGCC
>JAJZVE010000936.1 GCA_021845835.1 Pseudomonadota bacterium
AGCCGCTCCTGCCGCGAGACGGACAGCGTGATGGCGGCGATGGAGAGCATCAGGCCGACGCCGGCGCCCCCCGCCACCAGCTCCGCCCCCAGCACCAGCCAGAACCCCGGCGCGAGCGAGAACATCAGCAGCGCCGCCATGCTGGCGACGATCGCCAGCGTGGCCATGCCACGGCGGATGCCGAAACGGTCGATGACGATGCCGGAGGGCACCTGCGCCACCAGCGCCGCGACGGTGCCGGCACTGAGCACGAGGCCGATGGTGCCGGGATTCCAGCCGCTCGCGGTCAGTCGCACCGAGATGAACGGCCCGAACCCGGCCTGCATGGCGGCGACCGCGAAATTCAGCACGTTGAGGCCGGCCAGTGTGCTGTCGGACGCCTTCACGGACTTCCCTCCTCGGCCGCGCAATTATCCCCAATCCGCGCGGCTGGGCGAGGGAATTCCATGACATCTTGCCTGACGGCAGGATGCGCGCCAGTTACGATACACGAGGACAGGGCGAGGTCGGACGTGGTGACGCGGCAGAGCTTCCGCGACGCGATGGCGCGGTTCGGCGCCGCCGTCAGCGTGGTGACGACGGACGGGCCGGGCGGGCGGCGCGGCTTCACCGCCTCGGCGGTCTGCTCGGTCACCGACGATCCGCCGACGCTGCTGGTCTGCGTCAACCGCCAGAACGAGAGCCATGCGGCGCTGCTGGCGAACGGCGTGCTGTGCGTGAACACGCTTTCGGCCGGGCAGCAGGACCTTTCGGCGCTGTTCGGCGGCGCGGTGGCCGACCACGACGAACGCTTCGCCGCCGGCACCTGGTACAGGATGGACACCGGGGCGCCGGTGCTGCAGGGCGCGGTGGTGTCGTTCGACTGCCGCATCGCGCAGGTGACCGAGATCGGCACCCACAGCGTCATCTTCGGCCACGTGCAGGCGATCCGGCACGGATCGGTGCATGACGGGCTGATCTATTTCGGCCGCGAATACCACCCGGTGCGCCGGCCGGCGGCCGCCGGATAGGCCCCCTCCCGCGCGGGGAGGGGGCGGCAGGCGCATCATGCCGGCGGCCCGAAGGATGCACCCTTTTCGTCACCCCCGCGAAAGCGGAGGTCCAGGGCGACGTGACGGAACCGTCCGTCGCATTCCCCTGGATGCCCGCCTGCGCGGGCATGACGCTGGTGGGTCATCGCATCGGGCCGGCGGTGTCACATCTGGTGGTAGTTGCCGTCGTGCCAGATGTACCAGACGTAGTTCGCCTTGGTCACGTCGCCCTTCTTGTTATACGAGATGTTGCCGAGCACCGTCGGCCAGGGGCCGCCGGACTTCAGCTCGGCCGCGACCTTCTTCGGGTCGACGGTCTTGGCCTTGGTGGCCGCCTCGGCCCAGACCTGCACCGCCGCGTAGGTGTAGAGGACGTAGCCTTCCGGATCGATGCCCTTCTTCTTGAACTCGTCCACCACCGCCTTGGCGGTCGGCAGGTTGCGGGGGTCGGCCGGGAAGGTCATCATCACGCCTTCGCCGGCGGGGCCGGAGATCTGCCAGAATTCCTTGGTCACCAGCGAATCGGGACCCAGGTAGGTCGCCTTCAGGCCCTGCTGCGCCGCCTGCTTGACGATCTGGCCGATTTCCTTGTGGTAGCCGCCGAAGTAAACGAGGTTGATGCCGGCTTCCTTCAGGCGGCTGACCAGCGCGGTATAGTCGCTCTCGCCCGGCACATAGGCCTGATACATGGCCTCCTTCTTGCCGGCGGCGTTCATGAACTTCTTGGTCTCGTCGGCAATGCCCTTGCCGTAGGTCGTGTTGTCCTGCAGGATCGCGACCTTGCGGTCCTTGTATTCGGTCGCGATCGTGTGGCCGGCGACCTCGCCCTGCTGGTCGTCACGCCCGCAGGTGCGGAACGTGTTCCACGCGCCCTCGTCGGTGAACTTCGGGTTGGTCGAGGCCGGCGTGATCTGCAGGATGCCTTCCTCGGTATAGACCTTGCTGGCCGGGATCGAGCTCGACGAGCAGAAATGGCCGGCGACGAACTTCACCCCGTCATCGGCGAACTTGTTCGCCACCGACACCGCCTGCTTGGGGTCGCAGGCATCGTCGCCGATCTCCAGCACCAGCTTCTTGCCGAGCACGCCGCCCTTGGCATTGATGTCGGCCACCGCCTGCTGCGCGCCGTCCTGCAGCTGCTTGCCGAAGCTCGCGTACTCGCCGGTCATCGGGCCGGCCGAGCCGATCTTGATCTGGGCGCTGGCGGGTGCCGCGGCGACCGCCAGGACCGAGGCCATGGCCGCCGCACCGACGAACAAAGTCCGTCTCAACATCGATATGGTTCCCCACAACAGTGAGACCGCGCTCAGTTGCGCGGCTGATATGCAGCCTAGGCGCAAGTGTCGCGGGCGGGAAGCCCCCGCGGCTTGACGCGCGCGGCGGCGCAGGGCGATGTGCGCGGCCTGCATCTGTCCTGCGTTTATAGGGAGAATACTGATGGAAACGACCATTGGCGTGATCGGCCTTGGCGGCATGGGGGGCGGCATCGCCAGCCGGCTGCTGGACCAGGGCTTCACCATCACCGTCTATAACCGCACGCAGAGCGCGGCCGACGCGCTGGTGGCGCGCGGCGCCCGCCGCGCCGCGACGCCGGCCGAGGCCGTTGCGCCGGGCGGCATCGTGATCACCATGGTCGCCAACGACGCGGCGCTGGAATCGGTCGCCGCCGGCGCGGGCGGGTTCCTCGACCGGCTCGGCGCCGACGGCGTGCATATCTCCATGAGCACGGTCAGCGTCGGGCTGGTGAAGGGCCTCGCCGAGCGGCACGCGCAGCGGGGCGGCGCGCTGGTCGCCGCCCCGGTGTT
>JAJZVE010000937.1 GCA_021845835.1 Pseudomonadota bacterium
GCCAGCCGCAAGGTGGGCGCGACGAACACGACATGGCCCGGCGTGTGGCCGGGGCAGTGCAGCACGTCGAAGGCGACGCCGCCGATCGCCACCTGCTCCCCCTCGCTGAGCCAGCGGTCTGGCGTGGCGTCGGCGAGGCCGGCAATGCCGAACGCGCGCGCCTGCGCGGAAATGCCGTCGAGCAGGAACTGGTCGCGCCGGTCCGGTCCGACGATCGGCGCCGCCTGCCCTTCGGCCGCCAGCAGGCGACGCAACTCGTCCGCGCCGCCCGCGTGGTCCAGATGACCGTGGGTGAGCAGGATGGTGTCCACCGTCACGCCGTGCGCGCGCACCGCCTCCAGGATGCGCGGCGCATCGCCGCCCGGATCGACCACCGCCCCGCGCCGCGTGGATTCCTCCCACAGCAGGGCGCAGTTCTGCTCGAACGGGGTGACCGGGATCGTGACCAGCTTCAGCTTCGCCATGCGGACGGCTCCTCGCGCCGGGGGTCGTGGCGGCAGTGTGCCGAACGTCGCGCAACCGGGCAACGCATCCGCCGCCCGGTCCGCCGTGGCGCGGGGTCAGGCGATTGGCAGCGGCGGCCGGCCCAGCCGGTCCAGCAGGCCACGGATGGTCAGGCCGGGGATCGGCGTCCTCAGGCCGGCATCGCGCTGCACCTCCGGCGCGACCGGCGTGATGCGGCGGCGCCGTTCCACCGCGGCGCGGGCACGCTGCCATTCCCGCAGGTTCGCCTCCGTCGCCGAGGCGCCGGTCAGCGTCGAATTGCTGCCGTCCGACTTGAGATAGTAGTCCGCGACGACCGTCTCCATCAGCCCGAAGTCCGACCGGAAGCCGGCACAGACGCGCAGGAGGAAGTCGTAATCCTCCAGGCGGCACAGCGACGTGTCGAACCGCAGGTCGCCGGGAACGATGGTGCGATCCATGACGAAGCCGTGCAGGGGACAGCAGTTGTCGTGGAACTGGTCGAGCAGGGAACGTCCGGACCACGGCCGGCTTTTCTCCAGAACGTGAATCAGGTCGTCCTCGACCTCGGCCTGCTTGGCGGCAACGCCGGCGAACGCGATCGCGGCACCTGTGCGGCGCAGCCGCGCGGTCAGCAGCGCATAGGCTTCCGGATACACGGCGTCGTCGTAGTCGAGGAACGCGACATAGCGGCCGGTTGCCGCGGCCAGCCCCAGATTCGCCAGCGCGGCGCGCGCGTCCTCGGGCACGCGCTCCGCGTGATCGAGGATGGCCAGCGGCGGAGCGCCCTGCATGGCCAGCAGCGGCGCCAGGGCATCCTGCACGTCCAGGATCATGCCGCGCGTGAACCGCTGCACGCACAGATGCACGTTGAGCGGCCGATAGGCCTGGCCCACCAGCGAGAACACGGCACGCTGCAGTTCCGCGAGCCGCCGCGCGTCATGCAGCCGCATCACGACATCGAGCCGGTCGTCCGGCCGCATCGGCGCTTACCAGCGCGCCGGGGCGAAATGGAACAGATGCGCGAAGTCGGCAACCGTCCGTTGCGGCGCCGGGATCGGTTCGACGCGATCGGGGCCGACCTCGCCGCCCAGTTCGGCGACGTTGCGCGCGCACGCCTCGGCGAATGCGCGATCGCCCCACTTGAGCGCCAGGCGCCGGCCGGATTCGTGGATCATGCGCCTGGTCTGTACGCCGATCTCGCGGTTGGTGACGCGGTGCAGGAACAGCGCCCGCGGACACAGCCTGACCGCGAAGCCGGCCGCGCGGGCGCGCCAGGACAGGTCCACGTCCTCGCAATACATGAAGAAGGTTTCGTCGAAGCCGCCGATCGCCGCATGCACGCGGCGCGGAATGGCGAGGCAGGCGCCGCTCGCCCAGGGCGTGTCGAACGTCACCGGATCGTAGTGCTTGGGATGCTCCTCCGGAAACTGCAGGGCCTCCACCAGGGCACGCCCGTCGGCGGCGCGAACCGTGCGGACGAGCGCCTCGATCGCATCGGGATGCAGCAGCCCGTCGGGATTGACGGCGACATAGATCTCCGCCCCCGCGGCAAAGGCGTCCCGCAGCAATGCGTTGTGCGCGGCGCCGAAGCCGATGTTGCCGCGCGAGGGCAGCAGGGCGACGTTGGCGCATCCCCGCGCGGCTGCGCTCGGCGCGCCATTGTCGATGACGAGGATCCGTCCGCGGGCGGCAGGGCCGGCGCGTCCGAGCGCCGCTTCCGCGGCCGCGATCGCGGGGCGAAGCTGTTGGTCCGGCGTGTTGAATGTGACAATGCCGACCGCGATGCGAACCGCGGGATCCGGCGGCAGATCGAGGCCCAGGCTGCGGCGGCGCGTCCGCGCGCGGGCGGCAGGGCCGGCGCGTCCGAGCGCCGCTTCCGCGGCGGCGATCGCGGGGCGAAGCTGTTGGTCCGGCGTGTTGAATGTGACAATGCCGACCGCGATGCGAACCGCGGGATCCGGCGGCAGATCGAGGCCCAGGCTGCGGCGGCGCGTCCGCGCGCGGGCGGCACGATCGGCCGTCGCAGGACCCGCCGCTGCCGCCGCCGTCCTGACCGGACGGACAACGCGACCTTCGGCACGGCCATGACGCAGAAAATGCAGCAGCGGGTTGGCGCCCGACGCGGCAACGTCGGCATAGGTCGCGAGATACCTCGCGGCATCGAATGCGCCACTCGGATTGCGCCGGTCCAGCGTGCCGTGCGCCAGATAATGCGCCAGGGGATCGACACCGCGCGCGGCGACATCGGGATATGTCCGCAAGTACCAATCGGCATCGAACAGTCCGGACCGGGCAATCTGCCGCACCAGGCGGGAGAACGGCCGCTGGCGCAGCAGCGGCAGCCGCGCCAGGCGCCAGGCATGGCCGGCA
>JAJZVE010000938.1 GCA_021845835.1 Pseudomonadota bacterium
GCAATCGATATCCCTTTCTCAATAGCGAACTCTGCAGCGCGCGATTGCGCCCGCGTCATCGCGAACTGAAACGCCTCCCGTGCGCCCTCACTCGGCCTGCAACCGATCAACTCCGCCGACTTCCCGTACCACACAAGAAGCGGCTGATCTTTTTTCTCGGCCGCCGCGTCCAGATTCTCGACAAGATCCTTGTCGGACAGGTCCACGAGGCAGAACCCCTTCATTCGACGAAAACGCCGCGCGAGTTCAACGATCGTCTCGGACGCGAATGAGATGTCCATCCGCTGCACACCGGTCATGGAAACCCTGAATATCACCGTCCCCGGGCTCTCCTCCACAAACCGAAGCAGGCGCGCATACACGTCGCGTCCCTGGTCTCGGCCCCAGCCTTCTGGCCGATCCATAAAGTCTTGCAGCCGCAAGATGCGCGTCATCCCATTCATCGCGTTCACTTAACCAGAACCGGCGACGGTGTCAAGCCCCTAGGCCAAACGTGAATGCGATATGCGTCCCCCAGATCAACGGGAGACGCTCATAGCAGTGGGCGGTGTTGGGCCGATACGCGCCCCTTGCGGGCGTCAATAGCACGCGCTGATTGGGGAGGCGGACATCGAGATCGGCGTTGAACTTCATCGCCTTCGCCGCGCATCCTTTCAGGCCGCATCCTCGATCCGCTCCATGCCGCGACAGCCCTTGCCGGAAGACTTCCACTAGCAGGTCCGTATCCGACAGGTTCGCCAGTTTCGGAAATTCGGTGGCCACCGACGGTCTCAGCGTTTCCATGATCCCGAGCCCGCTATCCGAGACCGCAACCGACAAGCGATTGCCGCCCGAATACACCTGAAGCGCGGCATAGCCATCGAGGGGCGTTCGGCTGTGCACAAATACGTTGTCGATAAGCTCGGCGAAGATGAGCCAAGCGGCCCCTTCGAGTTCTTTGGCGTCCGAGCGGCGGCTGCATGATCGCATCAACGCCGCAGTCAGGCGCGACAGCAGATCGTTGTCGCGCGAGTCCTTGTTGATGCGCGCGATCTCCACCAGGGACTGATTGCCGCCGCGGTGAATTTCTGCGGCCGAATAGGCCGGCCGCGCTGGCAGGACTTCGACGTCGGGGCGAAGGTGGTCAAAAAAGCCCATCCGGTTCAGATAGCCCATCGTGCCGGCTTCACCTTCGGCGAAATCCAACCGGATTCGGCGGGTGCTGAGCGCGAGCTGGTTAGCCAGCGACAAGAGACGAACGGCGACGTTTACCATCACCTTACAATCGATCGGGAACTCGAAGGTGATGCCGAACAGGTCGCCGCGATCAGGCCCACAGGAGTTCCTGTAAGCAGTCTCAAAATCCGAGATATCAACCCATCTGGCCGGGAAGCGGACGACCGAGTGCAAGAGAAGGTCCCCAAGAGGCGATTCGAATTCCACGCAACCCCTTATAGCCGATCCGCCGCAAGCCGGACGCGTCGTTTTGCCCTGCCATTCCGGGAGCCGACGGTTCGAGAAACCTGAACCTGTAAACACCCCCAGCCTGACCGAACGGCCGGTTTAAGAAGCATCGACTGACGCCAGGAACGACCGCCATAGGCGCGAAGCGGAAGCTCGGTGCATGGCCTCGGCCCTTCAGCCAAAGGCCAAGAATTGGCGATGGTCTGATTGACGATCGGCGCCGCTTTCGGGAGGCGGGCCCGAAGACTGGGCACGGCGCATGCCCACTTCTCTTGATGGCAGCCGCTATATGATATACACAGGATCAGTGGTATATCTATGGAGGGTGCTATGCAAGTCGCCAAGTGGGGCAACAGCCTCGCCGTTCGTCTGCCCGCCGCCGTTGTCGAGGCGCTGGCGCTGAAGGAAGGCGACGAGATCGAAATCCACGTCGCCGATGCGCGTGCGTTCGCCGTCGCGCTCAAGCCCGGGCGGGAGGAACTGCTGAAGCGCCTGCGAGCCTTCCGCGGCCGTCTGCCCGCCGACTTCAAATTCGACCGGGACGAGGCGAATGCCCGGTAGCTTCATCGACACCAACGTCCTGGTCTATGTGGCGTCGGGCGACCCGGTGAAGGCGGAGCGCGCGGAGAAGATCATCGCCGACGGCGGCACGATCAGCGTGCAGGTGCTGAACGAACTTGCCAACGTAGCACGCCGCAAGATGCGCATGACCTGGTCCGAGACCCGTGCACTTCTGTCCATCATCCGCGCCCTGCTTCCAGTCCAGCCGATCTCCGTGGAAATCCACGAGACCGGGCTGGCGCTCGCGGAGCGGTACGGTCTTTCGATCTACGACGCGATGATCGCTGCCTCCGCGCTCCACGCCGAGTGCGACACGCTCTGGTCGGAGGACATGCACGACGGCATGGTGATCGAGTGTCAATTGCGGATCGCAAACCCGTTTCGCATCGACTGAGGACCATGGCCCGGCCGGCTCGGTACTCCTGAAGTCGCCGTTCCGAGCCGACCGTCCCCGATCCACCTGCACCTAGCCGATCTGGCGCTGCCGGGATCGCTCCCGTCGCCGACCCCCGTCTGATCGCGCCCGGCCACCGCAGGCCAGGACCATCCGCGCCCTGCGCTGGCGCCAGGTCTCCCGCCACGGTGCCATCGTGACACCTTGATCGTCCGTCCCCCGGCTCGCCACCGTCTCCCCCACGCCCGGTGTGCGGTGCCGCCCGTCCGGCCTCTCGATGGGCGGATTTGGCCTAGAGGTGCGGGCTGCGCCCCGATCGCCTGCCCGCAACGGCGTCGCCGCGACTTTCTTCCCCTGGCGCGCGCACGCGCCATTCCTCGCGCGGCATATGTGGACGCCCCCTTCGGGTAAAGGACGAGATGGAGCAGGAGC
>JAJZVE010000939.1 GCA_021845835.1 Pseudomonadota bacterium
CGCAGGGTGATCCGGGCAGGATGATCGGCGTCTTTCGCAGTCCCGGAGCGCTGATGCCAGGCTCGACCGGCAACCAGGACCTGATCGCCACGAAGCACGCGTTCTCCGCGCTCGGGAGCCGTTGCGTCGTCGAGGTCTGTGGGGCGGACGCGGTCGCCGGCGCGACGGCGGTGGCCATGGCGCTGGCCGAGGTGGAGCGCATCGAGCGGAAATACTCCCGCTATGATCCGCACAGCTTCCTCTCCGAGATCAACCGGGTCGCGCTGACCGCCGGGGCGGTCGAAGTCGACGACGAGACGGCCGACCTGCTGGATTATGCCGCAGCCTGCCACGCGCTCAGCGAAGGCCGCTTCGACATCACCGCCGGGCTGCTGCGACGGGCGTGGAATTTCGCCTCCGGCCGGCTGCCGGAGGCGGATGCCGTGGCGGCGCTGCTGGCGCGGATCGGATGGGATCGCCTCGCGTGGCGGCGTCCCGTGCTGCGGTTCACCGTGCCGGACATGGAGATCGATCTCGGCGGCATCGGCAAGGAATACGCGGTGGACCGGGTCGCGTCCCTGCTGCTGGATGCCGGGTTCGCGCATGGGGTGGTCGATCTGGGCGGCGACATGGCGATCCTTGGCCCGCATCCGGACGGCAGCGCCTGGCGGATCGGGCTGCGCCATGCGCGACGACCGGACGCGCTGGCCGCGGAACTGTCCGTCATGCGCGGGTGCATCGCGACGAGCGGGGACTATGAGCGCTGCATCGAGATCGACGGCACCCGCTATTCCCACCTGCTCGATCCGCGGACGGGCTGGCCGGTGACGGGGCTGGCGTCAGTGACGGCGCTGGCCGGGTCGTGCATGGTGGCCGGCAGTCTCTCCTCGATTGCCATGCTCAAGGGCAGCGACGGCATTCCCTGGCTGGCCGGACTGTCGGTTCCGCACTGGTGCGCGGATACGGAGGGAAGGGCGAGCGGCTTTCTGCCGCAACTGATCGACCTGCCGCCCGGGTAGCTTCGCGCGAGGAGCCGGTAGCCGCGTCAGGCCAGGATCCCGGATGTGCCCAGCCCGCCGAGGGCGGCGGTCGCCGCCTGCGCGACATTGCCGCCGCCGGGCTGGCGCAGTTGGTACATCATGTTCTTCATGCCCGCGATGAAGTCCTGCTGCGAAACCTGCCCGGTCCCGCCGGGGTCAAGCCGGTTCCAGACCTGCGAGAGGCCGGCGTTCCGGAACGCGGCCGGCGGGTTCATGGTCTGGAACGCCTGGGCGAACTGCGCCTTGGTGATCGCGCCGGACCCCGACGCGTCGATCTGGTTGTAGAGATTCGTCATCTTCTGCTGTGGCGGTGCCATCGCACTGGCACCGGAGACGTGGGATGCGCCGGCCGCCATGCCGACACCCTGGATGTTCATGGGCCTGAAACTCCGTCTGGACGTGGAACCTGTCCGCAGAGAACATTGTAACTGCGGCATGATATCGTTACGCGCGACGTCCGCGGATTTCAAGAACAGCCCGTCGGTTCGGGCATAAATTTGGTGATATTTACATCGTATTAAGCATGCCCGTGCGGTTTCGTATACGCTATTGACTGAATGCGAATTGATTTATTTTCGATACCACGCCGATATCGGGCGATCAGACGCCGGCATGCACCCCGCCGGCGGCTGGGACGGAGTGGCCGAACGCCGTGCGGCCCGGTCAGCAGACGCTGCCGGGATACCATGCGGGCGCGCGGGCGCGCCGTGCGCTCACGCGGCCAGGGGAGGCGCGCGGCCGGGCCGGATGCCGGGCGGCCGCGGCCTGGGAGACGGCGGCGGCGGGGTGGGCGGAGCGGGCGTGCGGGGCGCCGGCTGGGATTGTGCCGGGTGGGATCGCGCCGGCTGGCAGCCTGCCGGGTGGGGCGCGGGCCGATCGGGGTCAGGCTGCGGGGGCGGGCGCAGGCCGGGCGGCGGGCGGAGGCCGAGCATCCGGCAGAGCGGGCGCAGCAGCCGCCCCGCCGTCGGCGCCTGCGCGAGCAGTTCGGCCATGTCCGGCGCGGCCAGCAGGTGCTGCAGTTGCGAGGCGTAGCCGTTGGCTTCGGGGACCAGATGCGCCACCCAGCCGAATGTTTCCGGCAGGCGCTGCCGCGGCCGGGCGCTCGGCTGGCGGGGCCGGGCGGGACGGCGCGGCCGCGACGCCCGCCCCGCCCCGGCGCGGGCGGCGAGGCGGGTGAAGCGCTGCGCGGTGTGGCTGAGCCAGTTCCACAGCAGGATCAGCAGCGTCCCGGTGATCCGCCCCCGCACGCCCTGCGCCGCGAGGGCGCGGCACAGCCCGTCGAGGATGTTGGCGAAGCGTTCGGCCGGGGCTGGGGTGGGGGCTGCGGTCACGACAGATATACTAACCAATCCGGGGCGGATGGGTAAGAGGCAATCAGCCCCGCCGGGCGCCTACGCATTGCGGCTTGCGCCGGCATCCGCCGCCGCGGCGGCTTCCGGTTGCGCACGGGGCGCGCCATCGGCGGCCCTTGCGGCCCTGTCCCAGAACATGTGGGCGAGAGTCCGGTAGCGGTCGGCCGTCAGGCGGGACGGCGGGAAGGCGCAGAAATACCAGCCGACATCCGGGTTGTCCCACATCTCGCGGCGGAACGGCCGGCCGAACGCATCGAACAGCTGCAATCCGTGCCGCGCGAACAGGCCGAAGAAGTCCTCCACCGTGTATCCGAAGCATGTCGCCGCCCATTGCAGCGCATTCTCGAACACCACGAACGGCGCACTGCGCGCCAGCAGCCGGGGACCGCCGCGCAGGGCGGGCAGTTCGGCCCCCTCGACATCAAGCTTGATGAAGTCCACGCACTCGGTCGGCAGAA
>JAJZVE010000940.1 GCA_021845835.1 Pseudomonadota bacterium
AGATCCATCCCGGCGACCCGATGGACAAGGACCTGTACGACCTGCCGCCGGAGGAGCTGAAGGGCATCCCGACGGTGTGCGGCAGCCTGCGCGAGGCGATCGGCGCGCTGGAAGCCGACCACGAATTCCTGCTCGCCGGCGACGTGTTCAGCCTCGACCAGATCGAGAGCTATATCGAACTGAAGTGGACGGAAGTGTACAAGTTCGAGCACACGCCGCACCCGGTCGAGTTCGAGATGTACTACTCGGTCTGACGCACTCCGGCCGGAAAGCCCTCTCCCGCGCCCGGGAGAGGGCGCCTTCCGCGCTGTTGCACCCGCGCTCGCCCTGCTACACGTCATGCCGGTTGCATGTGGAGGGCGGAAAATATGCAGTCGCACGCGCGCGTGGTGGTGGTCGGCGGCGGTGTCGTCGGCTGCTCCATTCTGTATCATCTGACGGAAGCGGGTTGGCGCGACGCGGTTTTGCTGGAACGCGACGAGCTGACTGCCGGATCGACATGGCATGCGGCGGGACTGCTGCCGCTTTTCAACATGTCCTATGCCAACGGACAGTTGCACCGCACCTCGATCGACCTGTACACGCGCCTCGCCGCGGAATGGGACCGCGACGTGGGCTTCCGCCGCGTCGGCAACCTGCGCATGGCGCGGACCCGCGCGCGCATGGACGAGTTCCGGACCTACGCCAGCACCGCGGACGCGATCGGCGTGCCCTATGAATGGTGGTCGCCCGAAGACATCAAGCGCCGCTTTCCCCTCGTGAACACGGACGGCCTGGTCGGCGCGCTGTTCCATCCGACCGACGGCTACATCAATCCGGCCGACATCACGCTGCTGCTCGCCGACGCGGCACGCAAGAACGGCGCGCAGATCCATCGCCAGACGGAAGTGAACGCCATCACGCGCCTGCCCTCCGGCGAGTGGAAAATAGCCACCGACAAGGGCGACATCACCTGCGAAGTGGTGGTCACAGCGACCGGCAACCACGCGCTGCGCACGGCGCGCCTGTTCGGCACCACGATCCCGGCGATTCCGGTCGAGCACCAGTACATCGTCACCGACGAGATCCCGGAGATCGTCGCGTGGCGCAAGCAGGGCAACCCCGAGCATCCGGTGCTGCGCGACGCCGATGCGCGCTGGTACATGCGCGAGGAACGCGGCGGGCTGATCCTCGGCCCGTACGAGAAGGGGGCGCCGGCCTGGGCCGCCTATGGGGTGCCGGACGGGTTCAGGGCGGAACTGCTGCCGCCCGATCTGGAACGCCTGGAATGGCATATCGAGGAAGCCTTCTTCCGCATGCCCTGCTTCGCCAAGGGCGGCGTCAAAACCGTGTACAACGGCCCGATCAGCTACACGCCTGACGGCAACCCGCTGATCGGTCCGTGGCCGGGGCACCGCAACGCCTACATGGCGGAGGGATTCTCCTTCGGCATCACCGCGGCCGGCGGGGCGGGCAAAATGCTGGCGCAGATCATCACCGCGGGCGAGGCCGAGATCGACATGCTGGCGCTCGACCCGCGCCGCTTCGGCGGCTACGCGACGCGGCCCTACACGATCGCGAAGAACGAAGAAGCCTACGCGCATGTCTTCGTCCTGCACCACCCGGACGAGGAACGCCCGGCGGCGCGCCCGCTGCGCACCGCGCCGAGCCATGATCGTCTGCGCGCGCGCGGCGCCGTGTTCGGCCAGCGCTTCGGCTGGGAGCGGCCGAACTTCTTCGGACCCGGTGGCGACTTCAAGGAGGAATGGAGTTTCCGGCGCGGCAACTGGTGGCCGTACGTGCGCGCGGAAGCGGAAGCGATCCGCAGCGGCGTCGGCCTGATCGAAGCCGGCACTTTCGCGAAGTACGAGGCAACCGGGCCGGGCGTGAACGCCTGGGCAGAGCGGCTGATCGCCAACCGGCTGCCGCAGAAGGACGGACGCATCCAGCTCACCCACGCCTGCACCGAGCACGGCGGCGTGCGCAGCGAATTCACCATCATGCGCGACGGGCCGGACAGCCTCTACATGGTCGGCGCCGGCGGGGCCGAAGCGTACGACTGGGATTTCCTGACACGCACGCTGCCGGCGGACCGCTCAGTGTCGCTGCAGAAGATCACCAATCAGGTCGGCGTGTTCGTGGTGGCCGGGCCGGATTCGCGAAAAGTGCTGGCGCCGCTGGTGGATCGGCTCGATCTGTCCAACGCTGCGTTTCCCTGGCTCACCGGCCAGCAGGCGACGGTGGCGATGGCGCCGGTGCGGTTGATGCGCGTCAACTACGTCGGCGAACTCGGCTGGGAAATCCACCATCCGATCGAGTACCACAACCACATCTTCGACGCGCTGGAGGAAGCCGGCCGGCCGCACGGCATGCGGCTGGCCGGCATGCGCGCGATGAACTGGCTGCGGCTGGAGAAAAGCTACCGCGCCTGGGGCACCGAATTGTCGAAGGAAGTGACGGCGTGGGAAAGCGGCCTCGATCGCTTCATCCGCCTCGACAAGAACGGCGACTTCGCCGGCCGCGCGGCGCTGGAAAAGCAGCGTGCGGAGGGCGCGTTGCGCTGGAAGCTGGTGACGTTGCTGATCGACGGCCCGGACGATGCCGACCCCTGGGGTGTGGAATCGGTCTGGCAGGACGGGCACGTGGTCGGGCGCGCCACCGGCGGCGGGTTCTCGGTCGTGTTCGGCAAGCAGATCGCGATGGCCTTCGTACGGCCGCAGGCGGCGGCCGAGGGCACCCCGCTCGCGATCAAGATGCTCGGCACGCTCTATCCGGTGACGGTGGTGAAGGACAGTCCGTACGATCCGGACAACGCCCGCTCGCGCGGCTGACGCTCGGCACCCTCTCCCG
>JAJZVE010000941.1 GCA_021845835.1 Pseudomonadota bacterium
GCGCGACCATCTGCGGGTTGACGCATGCGGGGAACTCGCCGGTCTCATCGAGCACATAGGCGATTCCTCCGGACATGCCCGCCCCGAAATTGCGTCCCGTGGGTCCGAGCACGATCACGTTGCCGCCGGTCATGTATTCGCAGCCGTGGTCCCCGACGGCCTCGACCACCGCATCGGCGCCGCTGTTGCGCACCGCGAAGCGCTCGCCGGCCATGCCGCAGACATAGACTTCGCCCGCGGTGGCTCCGTAGAGGCCCACGTTGCCGATGATGATGTTGGATTCAGGCAGAAACGTCGAGCCCGCCGGGGGAAATACGATGATGCGTCCCCCCGAAAGGCCTTTGCCGACGTGATCGTTGGCGTCACCTTCGAGCACGAAGGTCATGCCCGGAGGCATGAACGCCCCGAAGCTCTGCCCGGCCGTGCCCTTGAAATGAATCCGGATCGTGTCCGGCGGCAGCCCGGCGGGTCCGTGCCGGCGCGTCAGCTCGCTGCCGGTGAGCGTACCCACGACGCGGTTGACGTTGCGGATGGGCAGCTCGGCACGCACCGGCTCGCCGCGCTCGAGCGCCGGCAGGCACAGCGGCAGCAGCGTCGTCATGTCCAGTGACTTCTCGATGCCGTGATCCTGCTCGATCTGGCGAAACCGGCCGATGTCCTCGCTGACGTCCGGCTGGTAGAGGATATGGCTGAAATCGAAGCCCTTGGCCTTCCAGTGCTCGACGGTCTGCTTCGGCCTCAGCCGGTCCACGCGACCGACCATCTCCTCGATCGTGCGGAACCCGAGTTCCGCCATGATGTGGCGCACGTCCTCGGCGATGAAGCGCATGAAATTGACCACGTGCTCGGGCTTGCCCGCGAAGTTCTGGCGCAGCCGGGGATCCTGGGTGGCGATTCCGGTCGGGCACGTGTTCAGGTGGCACACCCGCATCATGACGCAGCCAATCGCCACCAGCGGCGCTGTGGCGAAGCCGAATTCCTCGGCGCCGAGCAGCGCGGCGATGACCACGTCGCGGCCGGTCTTGAGCTGACCGTCGACCTCGATGGTGATCCGGCTGCGCAGGTTATTCAGAACCAGCGTCTGGTGAGCTTCGGCGAGGCCGAGTTCCCAAGGCAGACCCGCGTGCGCGATCGAGGTCTGGGGCGATGCCCCGGTGCCGCCGTCATGCCCGCTGATCAACACCACGTCCGCATGCGCCTTGGCGACGCCCGCGGCGATCGTGCCGACACCGACCTCGGAAACGAGCTTCACGCTGATGCGTGCGTGATGATTCGCGTTCTTCAGGTCGTGGATCAGCTCCGCGAGATCCTCGATGGAATAAATGTCGTGGTGCGGCGGCGGAGAGATCAGGCCGACGCCGGCGGTGGTGTGGCGGGTCTTGGCGATCCACGGATACACCTTGCTGCCGGGCAGTTGACCGCCTTCCCCGGGCTTGGCGCCCTGCGCCATCTTGATCTGCAGCTCCCGGGCGTTGACCAGATACTCGCTGGTCACGCCGAAGCGTCCCGAGGCCACCTGCTTGATGGCGCTCGTCTTCGAGTCGCCGTTCGCCTCCGGACGGTAGCGCGCCGGATCCTCGCCGCCCTCGCCGGTGTTGCTCTTGCCGCCGATGCGGTTCATGGCCACCGCCAGCGTCTCGTGCGCCTCCTGGCCGATCGCGCCATAGGAGATCGCACCGGTCTTGAAGCGCCGCAGGATGCTCTCGATGGGCTCGACTTCCTCGAGCGGCACCGATTCGAACGGGACGAACTCCAGCAGCCCGCGCAGCGTGCCGACACTCGTCGTCTGCTCGTCGATCAGCCGGGCATACGAGCGGTAGGTCGCGTAGCTGCCGGTGCGCACCGCCTTCTGCAGCCGGTGGATGGTTTCGGGGTTGAACAGATGGTGCTCGCCGCCGGCGCGCCACTGGTACCGGCCGCCGGTGTCGAGCGTGCGCACGTCACCGCGCGCGGGAAACGCCGCGCGGTGCCGGGCGAGCACTTCCTGGGCGATGGTTTCCATGCCGATGCCGCCGATGCGCGAGGCGGTCCAAGTGAAGTACTGGTCGATCACGTCCTGGCGCAGGCCGACGGCCTCGAATACCTGCGCGCCGTGGTAGCTCTGGATCGCCGAGATGCCCATCTTGGACATCACCTTGATCACGCCCTTGGTCGCGGCCTTGACGAAGTTGCGGCAGGCGAGCGTGGTGTCCACGTTCGTGACGAGCCCCTCGCGGATCATGTGATCGAGCGTCTCGAACGCCAGGTACGGGTTCACCGCCGAGCAACCGTAGCCGATCAGCAGCGCGAAGTGATGCACTTCGCGCGCCTCGCCGGTCTCGAGCACGATGCTGACTCGGGTGCGCAGACCCTCGCGGATCAGGAAATGGTGCAGGCCGCTCACGGCGAGCAGCGCCGGTACCGCGGCGAACTCCCGCGACACGCCGCGGTCGCTCAGCACCAGGATATTGACTTCTTCGTCCTCGATCATGCGCCGCGCGGCCAGGCACAACTCTTCCATCGACTTGATCAGGCCCTTCTCCCCGCGCGTGGCGCGGAACAGGATCGAAAGGCTCCCAACCTTCAGACCGGGCAGCGCCAGGCGCCGAACCTGAGCGAACTCCTCGTTGGTGAGGATCGGGCCCTTGAGTTCGAGGCGCCGGCAGTCGGCCGGTTGCGGCCGCAGCAGATTGCCCTCCGAGCCGAGCCACACCTCCGAGGCGGTGATCAACTCCTCGCGGATGCAGTCGATCGGCGGATTGGTCACCTGCGCGAACAGCTGTTTGAAGTAGTCGTAAAGCAGGCGCGGCCGCTCCGACAGCACCGCGAGCGGCGTGTCGTTGCCCATC
>JAJZVE010000942.1 GCA_021845835.1 Pseudomonadota bacterium
CACCGCCGATCTGCTGGTGCTGGAGGATGTCAATCTCACGCTGCACAGCGGCGAGATCGTCGGCCTGCTCGGACGTTCCGGATCCGGAAAATCGACGCTGCTGCGCATCGTCGCCGGCCTGCTGCGCCCGACCGCGGGCGATGTGCGCTGGCGCGGCGCGCCGGTGACCGGACCGGCGCCCGGCATCGCCATGGTGTTCCAGAGTTTTGCCCTGTTCCCCTGGCTGACGGTGCGCGAGAACGTCCAGCTCGGGCTGGAGGCGCAGGGCGTGCCGAGGGCGGAGCGTGAGAAGCGCGCGGAGGAAGCGATCGACCTGATCGGCCTCGGCGGCTACGACGGCGCCTATCCGAAGGAATTGTCGGGCGGCATGCGCCAGCGCGTCGGCCTCGCCCGCGCGCTGGTGGTGCATCCCGACCTGCTGCTGATGGACGAGCCGTTCAGCGCGCTGGACGTGCTGACCGCGGAGACGCTGCGCACCGACCTGATCGACCTGTGGTCCGAGGGCCGGCTGCCGATCAGGTCGGTGCTGATGGTGACGCACAACATCGAGGAGGCGGTGCTGATGTGCGACCGCATCCTGGTGTTCGCCTCCAGTCCCGGCCGCGTCGCGAGCGAACTCGCGGTGCCGTTCGCGCATCCGCGCAACCGCCTCGATCCGGCGTTCCGGCAGATGGTGGACGACATCTATGCGCTGATGACGCGCCGCGTGCCGGCGGCGCGCCCGGCGACCGCCGGCGCGCCGGACGTTACCCTCGCGACACCGCTGCATCCGGTCTCGACCAACCTGCTTGCCGGTCTCGTGGAGACTGTCGCCGCCCCGCCCTACGACGGCCGCGCCGACCTGCCGGCGCTGGCGGCGAGCCTGCAACTGGAGGCGGACGAGTTGCTGCCGCTCGGCGAGACGCTGCAATTGCTCGGGCTCGGCGTGCTGGAGGAGGGCGACATCCGGCTGACCGACTCCGGCCGCGAATTCGCCCATGCCGACACCGAGCGGCGCAAGGCGATCTTCGCCGCCGCACTGCGCGCGCATGTGCCGCTGGTCGCCGCGATTCGCCGCACGCTGGACGAGCGCTGGAACCACCGCGCCTCGGCGGTGCGCTTCAGCGACGAGCTGGAGGACCACATGTCGCCCGACTACGCCGAGAACACGCTGCGCGCCGCGATCTCCTGGGGCCGCTACGCCGAGCTGTTCAGTTACGACCGCGAAGCGCAGCAATTCAGCCTTGACGATATCGCAGCGGAGCCGTGACACTCAGGCCTCACGGCACCATGTCAGCAGACGACGTCTTCGTCCACCATCCACAGCGGCCTGCCGCAAGCCTGTTCCGTGCGAGCCAGGCGATCCAGGCAGGCGGCAGCATGAGCGAGGCATCGCCTCATCCGGTATGGTCGGCCCTGCGGCGGCTGTCGCGGCTGCGTTTGCCTGCCACCTTCGAACACGAGCGCCGCGTCGGGCTGCTGTGCGCGGCGTTGTGCCAGCGCCTCGGCATGTCGTCCGCCGACTGCGCCGCCCACCAGGCCGCGGCGGAGTTGCACGATGTCGGCAAGCTGGTCCTGCCGGACGCGATCATCGACAAGCCGGACCGTCTGACCGCCGAGGAATATGCGCAGGTGCAGGGACACTCGCAGCTCGGCCACAGCATCCTGTCGGCGACGGAGGAACCGGCGCTGGCCCTGGCCGCGGACGTGGCGCTGTCGCACCATGAGCGCTGGGACGGCTCGGGCTATCCGCAGGGGCTCAGCGGCACGGCGATTCCGCTCGCGGCGCGGATCGTTGCGGTGTGCGACGTGTACTCGGCACTGCGCGAGTATCGTCCGTACAAGGCACCGATGTCCCATGCGCCGGCGATGCGTCTGATGCTGCTTGGCGAGGCAACCGGCAGCCGCGCCCCTGCAGGCCGGTTCGATCCGGCGCTGCTCGCGGTGCTGGCAGGCGATCCCGATCTGTTCCGCGACGTGCTGGGGGTAACGGACTGAGAATTTGTGAAACATTGCCCTGCGCGCGGGAAATGGATGCGAAAGACATAATGCAAATTTACGTGGGGCTGTTTCCAACACGGGTGTTTCACATTCTCTGAGCGGGCGTGACCGCAGCCCGCCCGCGGCCCACGCTGCCGCCCCGCCTTGCGCACATGGCGCATCTCTTGCCGGCGTGGCTGTTGCGGAATGAGCGGCGGCGATATTGTCTGACGATGCCGTGGGGAGCCGCGCCGTGGCCGCCGTTGCGGGCCAGGAACTTGCGGCGCACCGCGTCACGGCGGCGCGGCGGAGGAGCTTCATGGGCTGGGCTGGTAGGACGTTGCTGGCGGTTGCCGGCGTGATCGGCGTCGCGACCGTCCTGCTTGCCGGTGCGGTCGCCTTCGGCACGGCCGCGCCGCCGCCGGTGATGGCCTCCGTGACCGATCGCATGCGCCAGGTCGATTTCAGCGATGAGCCGCCGTTCGAAGCGTTCCGCGCCCGCGACCGGGAGTTGCTGCACGACCGCGCCTACCATCCGCAGGGAACGCGCGTGGTGGTGCTGATCCACGGCGCCGCCGGTACCAGCAACATGACCCATGTGCTGGCGAGCGGCCTCGCGGCGGCCGGCTTCGCCGTGTACGTGCCGGTGCTGCGCGGCCACGGCGTCGATGGGCGGATCGGCGACATCGACTATCCGGGGCAGCTCGACGACGACCTCGCCGATCTGGCGCAGGTGATCCGGCGCGCGCATCCGCAGGGCGGCATCAGTCTGGTCGGGTATTCGCGCGGTGGCGGGTTCGCCTTGCGCATCGCCGAGGGGCGGTACGGCGGGCTGTTCTGCCGCTACGTGCTGCTTGCGCCGAACCTGC
>JAJZVE010000943.1 GCA_021845835.1 Pseudomonadota bacterium
AGGATGCCGACCACCATGCCCATGAAGCGGCCGATCCGGGCGATGAAGCCGGTGAAGCCGCCGCCATCGCTGGTCTGGGCGGCGCTGGCGGCGCTCATCTCGAACGGGCTTATCTGCGCGGCCTGCGGCCGCGCTGGCGCCGGTGCGGCGGCGGGCGATGCGCCGTCGAGCGGGTGCAGCGAGCGCGGGGTGACGCCCGAGACATAGATATCCTCGGTGATGAACTGCGCGAGCGGGCCGGACTGGCCGACCGGGGTGAGGTTGATCGTGGGCAGGCGCTTGCGTGGATAGACCCCGCAGCGTGCGGTGCCGCCGCAATCGATGACGACGGCGGCAATCTCGGATTCCGGCGGAGCCATGCGGAACCCGTCGACCGCCTCGCCGCCGGTCAGCCGGGCGAGCTCGCGCGCGACCTCGGGAATGCCGCCGCCGGTGATTGCGACGATCTTGTTGCGTTCGGGACTGGCGGTGATCACCAGCGGGCCGCCCCAGCCGCCGGGCCCGGCCTCGACGCGGACGGAAGCGTATTCGGATCTGTTCGACATGTTGTTTTCCTCCCGTCCGGCTCAGCCGAGTTCAATGCCCTGGCGTCGCGCCAGGAAGAGGGTGATGCGTTCGGTCACCACGCCGCGGATCAGGATCACCAGCAGCCCGACCAGGAAATACCGCACCGCGAGTTCGCCGACCGGCAGATGCAGCTTCTGGATGCCCGCGAGGGCGCCGTAATAGACGAACAGCTCGCCGGCATTGGCGTTGGGGAACAGCGCGGTGATCGGGTGGCAGTAGGAAACCGCCGAGTCGTAGAAGGCAGGCTTGTGCTTCTCCTCGAGGAACACGCCGAAAGTGTAGGCCATCGGGTTGGTCAGGAAGAGCAGCGAGAGCAGCGGCAGTACCGTGTAGCGGGTGACCGCGTAGCGACCGGCGAAGCGGGCGAAATTGTGGATCCGGTCTTCGCCGACCAGCGCCGTCAGCGCATAGAAGGCGGTGAGCAGCACCACCAGCGTCGGGATGATGCCGGTAACATAGGCGACGAAGACCTTCCCGCCGGCCTGGAACAGGCCGATGAACCAGCTCGCGGCGGCAGTGATGGGGGTCAGGACGTGCATGGACTTCCTCGTTTGTTGCTGAATGTCCGGGCGAGCCGTTCCGGCCCGCCGGTGCCTTACGCGGCGGCGGGCAAGGCGAGGCCGGGTTCGGCGGGGAGCGAGGCGCGGGCGCGGGCGCGAGCGACCTGCTCGGCGGCGCGGCTGACGGCGAGGCGGAAGCCGTTGCCAGTGCGGCCATCCGGCGCAACCGCCGCGAGATCGGCCAGGCGCTGTCCGGCGGCGCGCTCCAGCGGGCGGAAACGGGCGAAGATCGACCGTCCCTCCATCATCCGCACCTCGCGCACCACGTCGTCGGGTCCGACCACGATGATCACGATCAGTCCCTTGCCGAGCCGCGACCGGGCATTGCCGACGCCGATCGCGCCATCCGCCCAGCGTCCGATGATCTCGCCCATCACTTTCTGGTAGTGTTTCATCTGCCACGCCGTGCCGGCGATCTGCAGCAGCCAGACCACCGCGAACACCGCGATCAGCCCTGTCCAGGACGGTACGCCAAGGCCGTGGAACAGATTCGTCATGACAGCATCCTCACGACTTTTCTCCCTGTGTTGCCGCCGTTCCGCCCATCCGGCGGGCGGGGACCGTTCGGCGTGTTGTTTGGAGCGGAGTCGGCCGGTGACGGCGAAACCCCGACAAACGATACGAACATTTGTTTATTTTTAAGTCAAGAAGTTTATTAACGAGATCATCAGTTTATCCGCGTTATGGCGACGGAGGCATGGAAATCTGCGGATTTCGATGCGGATGGGCTCTGTTCCGGCATGGCGGCTGACATTTTGCAGCGCAACATCGTAAGTGGTGAAACTTTTTTCCACTTTGCGTGATAGATGTATTGCTTTCTGTATGCGGCGTTGGATAAAAGTTTCGTCGTGGGGCCATGGTTCGCGCCAAGCGGATCGCCGCCCCGGCAATGCCGATGCAGACGCCGGCGCAAAAGGAGGATCACAATGACACTTGTCCAGGAGCTTGCCGCCCAGGCCGATTCGGGCCGGCCGGTCCGCATCGGGCTCATCGGCTGCGGCGAGATGGGCACCGACATTGTTACCCAGGTCCAGCTGATGCCGGGACTTGAACTCGCGGTGCTGGCCGAGTTGCGCATTGACAGCGCGCGGGCGGCGCTGGAGATCGCCGGCGTGCCGGCCGAGCGTGTCCGCCCGGTGAGCAGCGCGGCCGGCGCCGAGACCGCCATCGATGCCGGCATGATCGCACTGACCGAGCAGGCGGATATCGCCTGCACCGTCGGGCAAGTCGACGTCATTATCGATGCCACCGGTAATCCCGGCTACGGCGCCGAGCTGTCGATGCGGGCGATGGATCACGGCAAGCACGTCGTGATGATGAATGTCGAGGCCGATATCACCGTGGGCGCCAGCCTTGCCGCGCATGCGGCCAAGCGCGGCGTGATTTACTCGCTCGGCGCCGGCGACGAGCCGACCGCGCTGATGGAGATCATCCGCTTCGCCCGCAGCCTTGGCTATCCGATCGTCGCCGCCGGCAAGGGCAAGAACAATCCGCTGAATTTCGACGCCGTGCCAGCGGATTACGCCGAGGAGGCGGCGCAGCGGCACATGAACCCGCGCATGCTGGTCGAGTTCGTCGACGGCTCGAAGACGATGATTGAGATGGTGGCGGTGG
This sequence comes from Pseudomonadota bacterium, assembly GCA_021845835.1. The sequence continues at coordinate 2,742 of JAJZVE010000943.1, forward strand.
CCAACGCCACCGGCCTGCTGCCGGACGTGCCGGGAATGCACGGGCCGCGCGCCGGGCTGGCCGAGATCGACCGCGCCTTCCGCCCG
>JAJZVE010000944.1 GCA_021845835.1 Pseudomonadota bacterium
AATCTGCAGCGCCTGCTCGACCTCGTCGTAGTAGTGCCACATCTCCCGCCAGTCGAGCGGCCAGTCCACGCCATAGCCGAGCAGGCTGCGCGCCTTGAACCACTCGGGACGGAAGCGCAGCACCACCATCTGGTAGTGGACCGTGCTGCCGCCCACCGACCTGCCGCTGTTGTTCACGCCCATCTTGACCGGGTTGCCGCCGTCGATCAGCCGGTCGTCGGTCCAGAAGACCTTGGTCTGCTCCATCTCGTCGGAGGCGAAATCCTCCAGTGGCCGCCAGAACGGCCCGGCGTCCAGCGCCACCACCGAGAACCCGTATTCCGCCAGCTTGCAGGCGAGCGTGCCGCCACCCGCGCCGGTGCCGACGATGGCGAAGTCCACCACCTCGTCGTCGCGATACTGCCGCATCGGCACCCAGCCGCCCGGGCGGAACACGTCCGGCGCGCGGCCATCCCTGGCGCGCGGCCGGTCGAACGGGTCGCGCGCGGCGGTGACGTACCCGCGATAGGCGTCCTCAGATGACACGGCGGTTGCTCCGGCGGGCCGCGTCCTCGTGCCCCGGCGTCGCCTCCGCCGCTTCCCAGCCATCGCGACGGCCGAACCCCAGGCGGACATAGCCGCGCGGGCCGGCCGGGCCGCCGAATCCCATCTCGTTCCAGGCCGTGGGATGGGCATAGTAAGCGGTGGCGATGTCGTGGACGACACGGGCCTTGAAGAACAGCCGGCTCGGCATGCCGCCCCATTCCGGGCCGTTCAGCCGGCCCTGCTCCGCCCGGTGCAGCAGGGCATCCTGCTCGGCCGCCGCCAGTTGGTGAAAGCCGCGGCCGTCATGGGTGCGCCGTGCTTCCGCATCCAGGGCTGCCAGCCCGCGCCGCCATGCCTCGCCCTGACGCGGCATGCCGGCATGGCGATGGCCGTCCTTGCGGTCGAGCCGCATTTTTTCGTCGACATAGGCGGCGAGCGGCACCGGCGGGCGGTTTTTCGGCTGCGGCAGGATGCGGTCGCACACCGCCTGCAATGTCCGCCATTCGGACCGCGTGAAGAATCGCGGTTCCCGCGGCACGGCGAGGCGCCGGTCGATCGCGCGCCGCGTCTGCTCGTTCCAGGACGGCATATGCCGCTTGGCCAGGACGTCGTAGCCCGGATAGCGGTCCTCGTTCATGCGCCCGCACCTCCTGCCCGCTCCACACTCGTCAATGAATTATCCGGGGCGCGGGGCAGCGGTTCCCTGCAACCGCACGGGTTACGGCGCTGTCCGGCGCGGACCGGGAATCCCGCGCGGCGGCGTCGCGGGGTATAGTCGGTGATCGGGGGAGTTCGGGCGATGACCGACGACACGACGACCACGCCGCGCACGCGCGTGCTCACGCGCACAGAGCGGCCGAAGCTGTACAAGGTGATCCTGATCAACGACGACTACACGCCGCGCGAGTTCGTCGTCACCGTGCTGCGCAAGGAGTTCGGCATGGGCGACGCGCAGGCGCATCGCGTGATGATGACCGCGCACCGCCGCGGTGCCTGCGTGGTCGCCGTGTACACGAAGGATGTCGCCGAAACCAAGGCCACCCGCGGCACCGAGGCCGGGCGCAGCAAGGGCTACCCGCTGCTGTTCACCACCGAGCCGGAGGAATAGCGCCGCGCGCTACATCGCCGCCGTGGCGTCCAGCACCTCGATCGTGTGGCGCGCGATCATCAGCTCCTCGTCGGTGGGGATCACGAGCACGCGCACTTGCGAGTCGGCCGAGGAGATCACGCGCGGCGCGTTTCCCGTTGCGGCCCGGTTTGCCTCGCTGTCAAGGGCGATGCCAAGCCATGCCATGTTGCGCAGGATACCCTCCCGCACCCGCCACGCATGTTCGCCGATCCCGCCGCAGAACACGACGGCATCCAGCCCCTCCAGCACCGCCGCCAGCCCGCCGAGTTCGCGACGGGCGCGAAAGACAAAATAGTCGATCGCCTGCCCGGCTTCCGGCCGGTCCGATGCCTCCAGTTCCCGCATGTCGCCCGACAGGCCGGACAGGCCCTTCAACCCGGATTCCTTGTAGAGCAGATCGGCGATCTGCTCGGCCGACATGCCGCGTTCCTGCAGCAGATACAGGACCACGCCGGGATCGAGCTGGCCGCTGCGCGTGCCCATCGGCAGCCCGTCCAGCGCCGTGAAGCCCATCGAACTCGCCACCGACTGTCCGTCGCGGATGGCGCACATCGAGGCGCCGTTGCCCAGATGCGCGACGATCACGCGGCCCGCCGCCTCGCGCGGGGCCACCTCCCGCAGGCGCCGCGTGATGTATTCATACGACAGGCCGTGGAATCCGTAGCGCCGCACGCCCTCGTCGTAGAAGCGACGCGGCAGCGCGAACACGTCGTTGACGAACGGGTGCGCGCGGTGGAACGCGGTGTCGAAGCAGGCGACCTGCGGCACGTCGCGCCAGGCGGCGCGCGCCGCCTCGATGCCGGCGATGTTGTGCGGCTGGTGCAGCGGCGCCAGCGGGATCAGCGCGCGCAGGGCAGCGAGCGCCGCCTCGTCCACGCGCAGCGGCCGGTCATACTGCACGCCGCCATGCACCACGCGATGCCCGACCGCGACCACATCGGCCGCCGGATGCGCGCCCGTCTGCCAGGCCAGCACGCGCTGCAGCGCGTCGTGATGGAACAACTCCGCCGCGTCGCGCCATTCCTCTTGGTGGATGACGCTGCCCCGCGCGTCCTTCACGCGCAACCGCCGCCCCTCTCCCGCCATTTCGGCAAGACCGACGGCCAACAGGCGCGGCGCATGGTCCGGCAGTTCGAACAGAGCGAACTTGATCGACGACGAGCCGGCATTGA
>JAJZVE010000945.1 GCA_021845835.1 Pseudomonadota bacterium
TTTCCTCGACCGCAACCTGCTCGCCGGCGTCGATCTGTTCTATGTCAACGACAACCTGATCTACGTGTCGGAATACAACGAGCAGCGCTACGGCGTGACGCTGAATGGCGGCTACTCCTACAGCGATCATCTGCGGCAGGGCGTGAACTACTCGCTGGTCAGCCGCGATGTTTACAACATCCAGCCCACCGCCAGCCCCTATATCGCGGTCGAGCGCGGCACTACCTGGATTTCCCAGGTCGGCCAGACCTTCACGCTGGATTATCGCGACAGCACGCTTGATCCGCACAGCGGCTGGGTGGCCCGGCTGGGCACCGACTTCGCCGGCGTGGGCGGGCAGGAGACGTATCTTCGCGGCAAGATCGACGCCGCCTACTACATCCCGCTCGGCGGCATCACCGGCAACCGCGACTGGGTGCTGTCGTTCACCGCCGGGGCCGGCTACCTCTACAGCCTGAACGGCAACACCAGCATCGTTGACCGTTTCTTCCTGGGCGGCGACAACCTGCGCGGCTTCCTTGACGGCGGCGCCGGTCCGCATGCGGCGCCGCCACCCGGCGCGCAGTACTACGCCGACAGTCTCGGCGGCCAGTTCATCTGGACGGAATCGACCGAATTCCGCTTCCCGCTGCCGCTCTCGCCCGATCTTGGCCTCTCGGGGCGGACGTTCATGGACGTGGGCGCGCTGTCGGAGGTGCCGAAGGTGTTCGTCAACGGGCAGCAGGCGCCGCTGATCGACAATCCGGGGCCGCGCGTCTCGGTCGGCGTCGGCGTGACTTGGCATTCGCCGTTCGGCATGATCAATCTGGACTTCGGCGTTCCGCTGATCAAATACCAGTACGACCAGCTCGAGCTTTTCCGCGTCGGCTTCGGCACGAGGTTCTAGTGCGCACACTTCGCTCCCTTGCTCTCGCGGCTGCGGCCGCGGCGTTCGTCGCCCACCTGCCGACACCGGCAGCGGCGCAGAACCAGGATTACTTCATCCCCGGCCAGCAGAAACCGGCCGCCCCGCACGCGGCGCCGGTGCAACGGCCCATGCGGCCGGCCGCGCCGGGCATGGCGCCTGGCACGGGCCAGCCGGAGCCGCCGCCGCAGGTCAATGTCGAGCTGCCACCGCCGCCCGAACTGCCGCCCGTGCCGAAGGGCGAGAAGCCGCCGGCCGCCGTGATCGGCGTGCTCGGCGTGCCGGAGGTGATGCACGCCTCGACTGCCGCGCAGGAGGTGGAGAAGATCATCGGCGTGCGGCGCGCCAAGCTCAATGACGACGCGCAGAAGGAGCAGCAGGCCTGGCGCGAGATCGAGCAGACGCTGGCCAATGATCGCGGCAAGCTGAGCGGCGAGCAGCTCCGTGCGCGCGAGCGCAAGCTGCAGGAGCGCGTGACCAATGCGCAGCGCACCTTCCGCGAGCGCAACCGCGTGATCCAGGAGGCGGCGCAGTATGCGCTGGCGCAGATCGAGCGCACCCTGGTGCAGGTGATCCGGCAGGTGGCGGAAAGCCGCGGCATGAATCTTGTGCTGCACCGCTCCCAGGTGGCGCTGAACGTCAACCCGTTCGACATCACCCCGGCGGTCACGGCGCAGTTGAACAAGGTGCTGCCGCATGTCGTGGTGCCGCCGGACGGCATGACCCCGGCCGAGATGGTGGCGGCCGCCAAGAAGCAGGCGGCGAAGGAAGCGGCGAAGAAGCCGGCGGCGGAGAAGAAGCACGCGAAGGAGTCGGCGCAGGGCGGCACGGCCGCACCGAAAGCCGCGCAGTAGGGCGGCGATGGCCGTCGGCGATCCGCGCTTCTTCGCGCGCACCGGCCCGCACGGGCTCACCGTGCTGGCCGCCGCCGCCGGTGCGCCGCCACCGGCGCGCGAGGCGCAGATGGTCGGCGTCGCGCCGCTGCAGGCCGCCGGGCCGGACGAGATCAGCTTCCTCGACAACCGCCGCTATGTCCCGCTTCTGCAGCAGACGCGCGCGGGGGCGGTGATCCTGCATCCCGACCTGGCCGACCGCGTGCCGGACGGAACCATCGCTTTGCCGACCCCGGAGCCTTATGTCGGCTGGGCGCGTGTCGCCGCGCTGTTCCATCCGGCGCCGCCGGTGCGGCCGGGCGTGCATCCCAGCGCCGTAACCGATCCCGCCGCACGGATCGACCCGACCGCGGAGATCGGCCCGCTGGCGGTGATCGGCGCGCGGGCGGAGATCGGGCCGCGCTGCCGCATCGGCGCCGGCGCGGTGATCGGGGAGGGCGTGGTGCTCGGGCCGGATTGTCGCGTTGGCGCGCAGGCCAGCATCAGCCATGCCCTGCTCGGGGCGCGGGTCTATGTCTATCCGGGCGCGCGGATCGGCCAGGAGGGGTTCGGCTTTGCCACCACGAAGACCGGCTTCCTCACCGTGCCGCAACTCGGCCGCGTGATCCTGGAGGATGACGTGGAGGTGGGGGCGAACAGCACGATCGATCGTGGCTCCGCCCAGGACACCGTAATCGGCGCCGGCTCCCGCCTCGACAACCTGGTGCAGATCGGGCACAACGTCCGACTGGGACGGTGCTGCGTGATCGTGGCGCAGGCCGGCATTTCCGGATCGACCGTGCTGGAGGATTTCGTCATGGTTGCCGGCCAGGCGGGCCTGACCGGCCATTTGCACATCGGCCGGCAGGCGCGGATCGGCGCGCAGGCGGGTATCATGGGTGACGTGCCGGCGGGCGCCGAGGTGGTCGGCAGCCCGGCCATGCCGGTGCGGGAGTTCTTTCGGCAAGTGGCAACCCTGCGCCGCCTCGCCGCCGGCCGCGGCAGGCCCGGGCGCGGCGAGGACAAGACGGAGTCGGGCTGAGGCC
>JAJZVE010000027.1 GCA_021845835.1 Pseudomonadota bacterium
TAGTCGGCGCGCCGCGCCGCCGCCGCCGCCGCGTCGGCCGACTGCACCAGCGTTTCGGAGACGACGGGCACGCCGTAGAGCGACAGGATGCGTTTCGCCGCGCTTTCGGACAGCGCGCGGTCCGGCACGTCGCGCAGCAGCGACGCCGCCTCCGCGCGCGCCGCCGCGGGCGCGATGCGCGCCGGCGCCGCCACCGGCAGCCGCCGCAGCCGGTCGCGCCGCTGCCAGGCGGCGAGCGCCGCGAAGCAGCGGTCCATCGAGTGGAACAGCGCGAGGTGCGGATCGCTCTCCGTCTCGGCCGCACCCGGCCCGCCGAGCCATTCCGGGATCCAGACGTTGCAGACGATCTTGCCGTGCTGCGCCGCAAGGCCGCTGAACACCGGCAGCCGCGCGGTCGCCGCCTCGTAGGCGTATTGATGCGTCGTCACCAGCGCACCGTACTGGGCGTCGCTCAGCAGCGCCCCGGTGCAGGCGAGCAGCCCGCCCGGATCGGCGATCACCTGCGCGGTCACGTCGCACGGGTTGCGCGGCGAGCCGAACTCCGGGATGTGCGCCTCCAGCACGGCGCGCGTGTCGGGGGCCGGCTGCGGCAGCGGCACGTCATGCAGCTCCGCCTTGTCAGCCGCCATGATCGCCGCGCCGCCGGAGGTCGCGATGACCGCGACGCCGGCCGCGCGCGGCGGCGGCGCCTTGGCGAAGAAGGCGGCGGCCTCGACCAGCGCCTCCAGCTTGTCCACCTGCACCACGCCGGCGCGGGCGAAGGCGGCGGCATAGGCGGCCTCCGACCCCGCCAGCGAGCCGGTATGCGACATCGCGGCTTCGGCGCCCGCCTGCCCGGTCGCCATCTTGTAGAGCACCAGCGGCTTGTCGGCGCGCCAGGCGATCTCGGCCGCCGCGATCAGCCGCCGCGGCGTCGCCATGCCCTCGAACACGCAGGCGATGCTGCGGCACGCCGGGTCATCGGCGAGATAGGCGACGTAGTCGGCGACATCGACGTCGCAGGAATTGCCGGCGGTCAGCACATGGCTCACCGACACGCCGCGCATCACCGCCTGCGACAGCGCGAAGCCGATCGACCCCGACTGGCTGATGATGCCGACGGCGTGCGGGCGCAACGGCCGCACCGGCGGCATGGCGGAGAAGGTCAGGCCGGCGCCGGACGCATAATTGACGATGCCGAGCGTGTTCGGCCCGACCACGCGCATCCCCGATGCCTGCGCGATCGCCGCCAGCCGGTCCTGCAGCGCGATGCGGTCCGGCAGCCCGGTCTCCGCATAGCCGGAGGCGACCACGATGGCGCCGCCGACGCCGGCCGCGGCGCAGTCCTCGACGACGGCTGCCACCGCGTCGCGCGGCACCGCGACGACGACGCAATCCGGCACCTCCGGCAGCGCGCCGACGCTGGGGTGGCAGGGCCGGTCGTGCAGACGGTCGTACTTGCCGTTGACCAGGTGGACGCGCCCCTGGAACGCCGCCAGATTCGCGAACAGGCGCGCGCCGAACGAGCCTTTGCGCTCGGAGGCGCCGACGATCGCGACGCTCTGCGGTGCCAGCAGCCGGGTCAGCTCGTCGTGGCTATAGGGGCTATGCCGTGGCCCGCTGCCGGCCGCCTCGTGCCCCGTCATGGCGCCGCCAGCTCCGCGTAAGCGCGATCCGGGTCGCCGGCAAAACCCAGGACGCAGGCAAGGCGCGCGCGCCGCATGGACAGCTCCCATAGTCTCGTTGCCTTCGAGCCTCACCGAAGGCAGCGCATTTCATTCCGTGAAATGTATTTCCATATTATCGGAGCGGTGCCGGAGCCTGTAAAGCCCGGCCGGCATGGCTACCGCGCCACCGCCGCGGCGATGCGGCCCCCGAGCAGGCTGGTGGTTCCCTGCCCACCCAGGTCGGGCGTCAGCGGTGCGTCGGGCGCGGCCAGCGTGCTCTCGATCGCCGCCATCACGGCCCGCGCCGCTTCCGCTTCGCCCAGGTGCTCCAGCATCATCGCGCCGGCCCAGATCTGGCCGATCGGGTTGGCGATGCCCTGGCCGGCGATGTCCGGCGCCGAACCGTGCACCGGCTCGAACATCGAGGGGAACACGCGCTCGGGATTGATGTTCGCCGACGGCGCCACCGCGATCGTGCCGGTCACGCCAGGGCCGAGATCGGACAGGATGTCGCCAAACAGGTTGGAGCCGACGACGACGTCGAACCGCTCCGGCGACATCACGAAACGGGCGGCCAGGATGTCGATATGGTACTGATCCACGCGCACATCGGGATACGCCCGCGCAACCGCCGCCACGCGCTCGTCCCAGAACGGCATGGAATGGAAGATGCCGTTCGACTTGGTGGCGGAGGTGACATGCGGCCGGCCGAGCCGGCGGGCGAGATCGAAGGCGTAGCGCAGGATGCGGTCGGTGCCCTTGCGGGTGAACACCGCTTCCTGGACCACGAATTCGTCCTCGGTCCCGGCCTTGAACCGCCCGCCGATCTGCGAGTACTCGCCTTCGGTGTTCTCGCGCACCACCCAGAAGTCGATCCGGTCGTGCCGCACCGGCGGCGTGATGCCGGGCAGCAGGCGCACCGGGCGCAGGTTCACGTACTGGTCGAACTCGCGGCGGATCGGGATCAGCAGGCCCCACAGCGAGATATGGTCCGGCACGCCCGGAAAGCCGACCGCGCCGAGCAGGATCGCGTCGTGGTCGCGCAGCCGTGCGATGCCGTCCTCGGGCATCATGCGCCCGGTGGCGCGATAGGTCTCGCAGCTCCAGTCGAAATGCCGCGGACGCAGCGCGAAGCCGTGCGCCGCCGCGACCGCGTCGAGCACGCGCAGCGCCTCCGGAACCACTTCCTTGCCGATGCCGTCGCCGGGGATGACGGCGATCTCGTACTGCTTCATGGTCCGTTCCTTCGCGGTTCGCGGGCGTCGCCCGGCTACATAGACGCCGCGGCCCGGCCGTTGCCAGCCGTCCGCGACCGGCTCAGCCGCGGACGATGGCGGCCACGCCGTCGCCCACCAGCTTCAACGAGATCAGCAGCAGCACCAGGTTCACCAGCAGGAAGAACAGCCGGTCCGGGATGCGCCGCACCACGCGGTAGGTGATGAGCGTGGTGGCGATGCCGACCGGGAACAGCATCGCGGCGGCCCGCAGGCTGGCCAGCGACAACTGCCCCAGCGCCCAGTACGGCACCAGCTTCTCGGCATTGACGATCGCGAACAGGATGGTGGTGGTCCCGGCATAGGCCATTTTCTGCAACCGCTGCGGCAGCACATAGACCTGATAGGGCGGCGCGCCGGCATGGGAGACAAAGCTGGTGAACCCCGCCAGCGCGCCCCAGAACAGCCCGCGCGGCCAGTCCGCCGGTCGCGGCGGACCACCCATGCCGCGCCGCAGCCAGATGAACAGGACGTAGCCGAGCCCGAGCAGGCCGATCAGCAGCGTGACCGCGCTCTCCGGGATGGCGGCGGCGGTGCCCCAGCCGATGCCGACGCCGAGCGTGCAACCGGGGATGAGGATGGCGAGGTTGCGGCGGCTGTACTCGCGCCGGTACGCCATCACGCCGAACCAGTCGGTGACGACGAAGATCGGCAGCAGCAGGCCGGCCGCCGCGATCGGCGGGACCGCCAGCGACAGGATCGGCACGGCCAGCATGCCAACCCCCGGCAGCCCGCCCTTGGAGGCGCCGACCATCACCGCCGCCGGCAGGGCGGCAAGGTAGAATGCGGTGCCGGCGAGGATCATCGTGGCGTCCCGGAGCGTGGGGAAGCAGGCGTCTCGGTGCGGCCGGGGCGACGGTCCATGCGGCTGTCCTGTTGCTGGCAGGCGTCGTTCTGCATCCGGACCCGCGGCACGGCAACCGCGAGCGCGCGGCGTACGTAGCGCCGCTCCGTGAATCGGGATACTGAATGCCGGCGACTCCGCGGCGCAGCAGAGCATGATCCATCGTCGTTTCACGAGCGTTCCTCCCGCCTTGTCCGGCCGCGGTCGCGCGCTGCCGCCGGCCCGACGGGCAAGAAACGTTCGCGCCGGCCGGTGCCGGGCATGACCGCGGACCTCGCGGTGGCCGAACCCGGCCGGACGCAGGCGCCCCCCGCCGCGGCCCCGGATCTGTGCGTGGTCGTCCCGGTGCTGAACGAGCGCGACAACATCGCCCCGCTGGTCGAGCGGCTGCGGCACACGCTGGCCGGAATCGCGTGGGAGGTGATCTTCGTCGATGACGACTCGCGCGACGGCACGCGCGATGCCGTCGCCGCGATCGGGCAGGCGGATGCGCGGGTGCGCCTGGTCCACCGCATCGGCCGCCGCGGCCTGTCCTCCGCCTTCATCGAGGGGGCGCAGGCAAGCCTCGCCCCCTATGTCGCGGCGATGGACGGCGACCTGCAGCACGACGAGGCGCTGCTGCCGCGCATGTTCGCGGCGCTCCGCGACGATGGCTATGAACTCGCGATCGGCAGCCGCTACGTCGCCGGCGGCGGGATCGGCGCATGGGACCGCACCCGCGCCGGCATGTCCGGCCTGGCCACACGGCTCAGCCGGCTGGTGCTGCATGTCCCGGTCAGCGATCCGATGAGCGGCTTCTTCATGGTCCGCCGCACCACGCTGGACCGCGCGCTGCGCCATCTGTCGGCGCTGGGGTTCAAGATCCTGCTCGACCTGCTCGCCTCGCTGCCGACGCCACCACGCCTGATCGAGCTGCCGTACCAGTTCCGCGACCGCGTCGCCGGGGAAAGCAAGCTCGATGCCGGCGTACTGCGCGACTATGCCATGCTGCTGGCCGACAAGCTGGTCGGCCACGTCGTGCCGGTGCGCTTCCTGCTGTTCGCCGCCGTCGGCGCGCTCGGCATCGCCGCGCATCTGGTGATCCTGCGCCTCGGCCTGACTGTCGGCGACCTCAGCTTCCGCACCGCGCAGACGGGGGCGACGGCGGCTGCCATCCTGGGCAATTTCATGCTCAACAACGTGTTCACCTTCCGCGACCGCCGGCTGCGCGGCCGGCGCCTGCTGACCGGACTGGTCACGTTCTCGCTGATCTGCAGCGTCGGCGCGGTCGGCAATATCGGCATCGCGCAGGTGCTGTTCGGGGAGAACCATTCGTCCTGGTGGTTCGCCGGCGCCGCCGGCGGGCTGATGAGCCTGGTGTGGAACTACGCGGTCAGTTCCGTCGTCACCTGGCGGCGCTGACCGGCGCGGTGCGCGCCAGCAGGCGGCGGAACAGGTCGAGCTGACCGCGGCTGGTCTCCTCCCAGCCGAACCGCTCCGCATAGGCACGGGTGGCGGCGCGGTCGGGCGGGGCGGCGAACAGCGCGCGCACCGCGGCGGCAATGCCGGGTGGGGTATTCGCCTCCGCGATCAGCCCGGCTTCGCGCGAGCGCACCACCTCCGGGTTGCCCGGGATGTTGCTCGCCACCACCGGCGTGCCGCAGGCCATGCTCTCCAGCAGCACATTCGCCCAGCCCTCGCGCGCGGAGGCAAGCACCATCGCGTCCGCCGCGCCGTAACAGGCAGGCAGATCGGCATGTGGCACCGCGCCCAGCAGCCGCACCCGTCCAGTGAGGCCGAGGCTGGCGATCTGCGCCTGCAAGTGCGCCCGTTCCGGCCCCTCGCCGGCGATCAGCAGATCGAACGCGGCCAGCCCGGGCATCGCCGCGATGGTCAGATGGTGGCCCTTGCGCGGGATCAGCGCGCCGACCGACAGCAGCGTCGGCCGCACGAGGCCGAGCGCAGCGCGTGCCGCCGCGCGGTCGGCGGGCGGGCGGAACAGGCCGGCATCGACGCCGTTGCGCAGCACCGTCACCCGCCCCGGGTCCGCCCCCAGCGCCACCAGCCGCTCGCGCAGCGCCGAACTGACCGCGATCAGCGCCGCCGCACGGCCGATCGCGTCCACGATCAGCCGGCGCGGTCCCGGATAGTCCGGCAACTGCGTCACGTCCGAGCCGCGCGCAGTGATTACCACCGGCACGCCCAGGGCCGCCCCCAGCCGCACCGCCGCCACCCCGTCGGGATAGACGTAGTGCGCGTCGATCAGGTCGAACGCCAGCCCCGCCGCCATCAGCCGGCGCAGTGCGGCGAGGCCGGCGTGGGCGAGCAGCGCCGGGGCGAGCGTCATGCCGAAACGCGGAATCACCGGATAGCGCGGATGATGGATGCGGATGCCGTGCCGCACCTCCTCGCGCGGGGCGCGGGCATGGCGGCCCCACGCGCCGAACACCACGGCGCCGCTCGGGAAGTACGGCACCGGGGCGAGCACGCGCGCCGTCGCCTCGCCGGTGGCCAGCAGATGGCGCAGCCGGTTCTCCACGAACACGCCGTGGTTGGGATGGGCGGCATTGGGATAGAGCGTCGAGAAGGTCAGCAGCCGCAGCGGCGCCGGCCGCTCCCCGCTGCTATTTAGGCAGGCAACTTTCATGAACGTTCGGCCGCCGGTGGCAGGCGGGCCAGCACGCGGGCGGCCAGATCGGCGGGATCGAGCAGGCTCATGCAGGTCTCCGCCTTGTCGCAATCGCCGTAGCAGCCGAGGCAGTCCAGCGCGGGGGTGAAGACCTTCTCGATCAGGCCATCGAAATCCGCGATCTCGGCATGGCTGGTGGGGCCGAAGATGGCGACCGTCGGCAGGCCGATGGCGCTCGCCACGTGCAGCGCCAGGGTGTCGCCGCACAGCAGCACGTCGGCCTGCATCAGCATGGCGATGAACGCGCCGACCGCGGCCGGCGTCAGCGCGGCGACGACGCGCGCCGGGTCGCACTCTGCGCACACGGCCGCCGCCTTGGCCCGCTCCGCCGCGCCGCCGACCAGCAGGACGTCGACATCGGCGGCGGCGAGCAGGGCGCGGACCGTCCGCACGGTCTGCGCCACATCGAGCATCTTCTTCGGCCATCGCCCCCCGGACCCGAGATTGAGCGCGACGCGCCGACGGCGGCTGCCGCGGAGCAAGGCGGCAACGCGTTGGCGCGCCTGCGCCGCCGGCACCGCATCCATGCGCAGCGCCGGTGGCGGCGGCGGTCCCTCGGCGCCCAGAATGGCCAGCATGCGCGCCTGGTAGGTCGTGCCGTTCCGCCGCTTCAGCCGGTCGAACGCGGCCATCTCAAGCCAGGCTTCGGCTGCCGCGTTGCTCGGCGTGACCACACCGTCGCGGGCGAAGAAGCCGACCGGCGGGCGCGACCCCACCGCCAGCGTGGCGAGCGAGGCGCTGGGCAGGTCGTTGGACAGCGAATAGACCTGCGTCCATGCGCCGGTGGCGATGCGTGCCAGCCCGGCCGGCGCCAGCGTGACGACTTCGTCCACCCACGTCATCATGCCGACGAGGTCAGCCGCCTCCGGGCGGGTGAGCCAGGCGATGTAGGGCCGGTCATGCCGGGCGGCGACGGCGGGCAACAGGCTCGCCGAGCGCAGCACATCGCCGATCGCATCGAGCTTGATGAAGAGAATACGGTCCCGATAGCCGGAGAAATGGCGGCAATCGGGACACTCCGCGTCTTCGCGCTTGTTGAAGCTGCAGGGGCGCGATGCCAGCCAGTGGCGGCAGTCGTAGCGGATCATTTGCCGTCCACGGTTTCCATGCCAAGCCGATGATCTTGCACGCTGCAGCCTTAGCGGAGCGGCGCAGGCTTTGCCAAGCATGCAACAACCTGCCGGATGCGGCGCCGGACACCACGGCTTGCCGCGTATCGGATATCCGCCGCAGGCCGGCGTGGCCGGGCCGTGTGGTCGTTGCCCGCTGGTCGGTTTCGGGTTATTCAACTGTACGTGTTGATTTCGACGCGGCCGGGCGATGCCCCGTCCATGTTGCCATGCTTCACCGCCTCACCGCGCGATTCGGATGCAGTGACGAAATTGTCAGCAGCGGACCGAACCTTCTTTCGTCCGTCCGGGCAGGTGCGAGCGGGCGTCCTGACCGCGGTGCCTGGCGCGGACCGTGCCGGCGATGAGATGGCCGCGCGCGCGTTCGTAGCCTGCGGCCTTGCCGACCGAATGCTGCTGCTGCTCGGCGCGCCGCGCTCCGGCACGACGTGGGTCGGCAAGGTGTTCGACAGTCATCCCGACGTGCTCTACCGCCATGAACCCGACACCGTGGTGCGCGGCGGCGCGCTGCCGAAGGTCATGGCGGTGCGGGAGATTCCGAACTGGACCGCGGAGGCGCGCGCCTATCTGCTGCGGCTCGCGGCACTTTCCCCGCTCAGGGCCAGCGGCCACCTGCCGCTGTTCGCGAAGAGCTACCGCGGTGCCGCGGCCCAGCGCACGCATTCGGGGGCGATCTACCTGCTGCGCCTGCTCAGCGCGCTGCCGCGCGTGGGAACGCGGCTGCAGTCGCTGCCGGTGCCCGATCTCGCCGCGCGGCCGCCGCGTCTGGTCGTGATCAAGTCCGTCATCAGCTGCGGCTGTGCCGGCCTCTACGCGGCCGCGTTGCCGGAGGCGCGCATCATCTTCCTGGTGCGCCCGCCGTTCGGTCAGGTGGCGTCCATGCTGCACGGCACGAAACTCGGCAAGGTGAATGGCGTCCGGGCTGTGGTGGGGCTGGGAGACTGGCCGGTCGCTGCGCGTTACGGCCTCAGTGAAACCGACCTCGCCCGCCTGCCGCTGGTCGAGCGGCTGGCCTGGATGTGGGTGCTGCAGAACGAGGCGGCGCTGACCGGGCTGGCCGACCGGCCGGGCGTGCGGGTGATGCCCTATCGCGCGCTGCGCGACGACCCGGCCGGCGCATCGCGCGCCCTGTTCGACTTCGCCGGACTCGACTGGTCGCCGCGGACCGAGGAATTCGTCGCCAGGAGCACGCGCGCCGGCTTGTACGAGGGCTATTTCGGGGTGTACCGCAACACCACCGCGCCGGAAAAGAAATGGCGGACGCTGCTGTCCGCCGCCGACCGCAGGCGCATCGTCGCCATCGTGCGGCAGAGCACGCTGACGGACTTCCTCGACCCCGAGGCCGACGCCGCAGCGGAGTGACGGTCACTCCGGCTTGTCGAAATAGTAGTACGCGCCGAATGAGTGCCGCTGCGTCAGGCGGGTCTTGTTCAGCACCAGGGTGATGTTGCTGGCGGCCTTCAGCAGTTCCAGCGCCGCGTCAACCTCGCTGCGCTGGGTACGCTCGGCTTCCACCACCAGGATCACCTCGTCCACCAGGCCGGCGAGCGTGTTCGGGTCGCTGGTGGAAAGGCAGGGCGCCGTGTCGAGCACCAGCACATGGCGCGAGAAGCGGCGACTGAGCCGCTCCAGCGTCGTGCTGACCGCGCGCGTGATCGTGCCTTCCACGCCCGGTCGGCGCGACCCGATCGGCAGGACCCACAATCCCTCGACCGCGGTACGCGCCAGCAGCGGCTCCGGGTGACGCAGGCCGCCGGTCGTCGCGCCGGCGTTGCCCCATCCGGTTGCCAGGTCGAGCAGCCCTTCCCGCCCGCCCAGCCCGAGCATGGCGGAGAGCGAGCGCGGCTTGCTGTCCAGATCGATCAGCAGCACGTCGGACAGTCCGTTCTGCGCGATGCTGACGGCGATGTTGAGGGCGGAGAAGCTCTTGCCCTCGTTCGGGCGGGCGGACGTGACCATCAGCAGGTTGGCAGTGCCGACCCGTCCGCTGCGGTTGCTGCGCAGCGCGCGCAGCGCCCGCGCGACGGTGATGCGGTACTCGTCCGAGATGCGGCTGCGCGGGCCAATCAGTACCAGCCCGGCGCGCTGCAACGTCTCCATGTCCAGCAGCGGCACGGCCGTCGGCAGCGGGTCTTCGGCGACCTGCGCCGGCGCGGCAAACTCGTCCGCGGCAGACGGAATCTCGCCGACCGTCGCGGCCGGTTCCGCCGCCGGCGGCCGGGCGGCGGACGGAACCGTGTCGTCGGCAAGCTGCGCCGTGTCGGCCGCGGCATCTGCCGGTTCGGCCCACCGGTCTTCTTCGTTCAATGCCGCCTCGCCGCGCAGCAGAGCGGCGGCGCGTTCCACCAGATGCGGATTGTGCGACCGCCGGATGACCTTGATCGGATCGGTCATGCTCAGGCCGTTCCCGCGCGCATCAGCCGCAGCACCAGTCCGCCGCAGGTCGCGCACAGCAGCAGCAGCACGACGGCAATTCCGAGGATGGAGACCATGCCGCGGGCGAGCGAGGCGCGCGTGGTGACCAGCGAGACGGACCCGATCACCGGCAGGCCGATGCGGCGCAGCTCATCGACGGTATGGAAGGAGGTGTCGAACTGCAGCAGCAGTACCGCCGCGCCGATGCCGCCCGCCAGGCCCACCGGCAGGATCATCGAGATCAACAGGATGCGCTTTGGTGCGACCGGGTTGTGCGGCAGCTGCGGCGGATCGACCACCTGCAGCTTCACCTTTTCGGCTTCGGTGTCGGCCGCCGCGGCGATCCGCATCGCCTCGCGCCGCTCGATCAGCTGCTCATAATTCTTGCGCAGCACGTCGTAGTCGCGGTTGATGTCGGTGAACTGCGCCTGCACGCCGGGCGCGCCGCGGGCCACCGCCTCCAACCGGTCGCGCTGCGCTATCTTGTCGGCAATCTGCTGTTGCAGCGTGGCGATCGCCGATTCCAGGTCGAAGATCTGCAGCCTGAGCTTCTCTGCCACCGGGTTGGAAATAGCGTGGCCGCCGCGCACCACCGTGCCGCCGCGCGTCACCACCCCTTCGCCACGCCGGCGCGCGTCGTCGCACTCGGCCTTCAGGGTAATCACGGTCGGGTTCTGGTCGGTGTAGCGCACCCGCGCCGCGTCCAGTTCCTGGCACGCCTTCGGCTGCATCGCGAGCGGGTCGGAACCGCCTGGCCCGATCAGCCCGCCTTCGGCGTCCGTGGACAGGGTGGCCGGCGTGGCCGCGAGCTGCTGCTTCGCCAGTTCCTCGCGCAGCCGCGCCTGCTTCAGCGCGTCCTGCAGGTTCGCCACCGCCGACCGGGCGGCGTCCAGCCGCGAGGCGCCGTTCGCGTCCGGCAGCAGGTCCATGTACTTGCCGACGAACGCCGCGCGTTGCGCCTCTGCCATGCGCAGCTTCTGTTCGTAGCTGCCGATCTGCTGTTCGAGGAACTGGCGCGCGTTCTCCATGTCGCTGCGGTTGGTGCCGGCCTTGGTCTCGATGAAGATCGACAGCATCGCCTGTACCACGTCGTAGGCGAGCTTCGGGTGCGTATCGCGGTAGCTGATCGTGAACAGGTTCCTGGTCTGCGGCGTCAACCGGATGGCGGTGGCCAGACCGGCCACCAGGCGCTCCAGGTCGGACGGGCCGCGCACCCGAAGTTCGAGGTCCGTCTGGGAGATCAGCTTCTCCAGGTTGGGGCGACTGAGCAGGGTGCGCTGCAGGATGTCGAGCTCGCTGGCCGTCGAGTTGTCGAGCGCCAGTCCACGCAGCAGCGGCGTCAGCACCGCGTCGGCATCGACATAGAGCCGCGCGTTGGCCTCGTACTGGTTGGGGATCATCATCACGCCGGCCCAGCCGCCGAGGCAGATCACCCAGGCGATGCCCGCCACCAACCAGCGCCAGCGCCAGATGCCGAGCGCGTAGCGCCGCACCAGCGCGTACAGGTTGTGCAGGTCGTTCATGCAGTCAGCTCTCTCCTGCCCGTTCCCGGCCGGACGTCAGAACCAGCTCTGCGGAATGATCAGCGTGTCGCCTGGCCGCATCTCGACGTTCTGTGCAATATCGCCGTCCTTGATCAGGTCGGACAGGCGCACATGCAGCGTCTGCTGCTTGTCACCCACGCGCCGCACGATCACGGCACGGTTGCCTGCGGCATAGCGGGTCAGCCCCTTGGTCGCGATCATCACGTCAAGCAGCGTCATGCCGGTGCGGTACGGGATCGCCTGCGGGTCAGTCGCCTCGCCGATCACGCGGATCTGACGGTCGAACGGACCGATGAAGCCGCGCACGATCACCGTGACATGCGGATCCTTGACGTATTCTTTCAGCCGCGTCTCGATCTCCGCACCGAGTTGCGAGGGCGTCTTGCCGGCGGCCACGATGTCGGCGACCAGCGGCGTCGAGATGCGGCCGTCCGGCCGCACCGGAACATCGCTGCTGAGCTGCGGATTGTCATAGACGAAGACGCCGATCTGATCGCCGGGGCCGATCAGGTACTGGCCTGCGACCTCGGGGGCGGCTGCGGGCGGTGCGGCCGATTGGGCGCTGCAGCCGGCAAGGAACAGCAGAGCCGCCAGGCAACTCCAAGTCCGTCGGGCAAGCGTCATTGCGATCCTGTCGTCTCGTATGCACCGTTCGTCCTGGCACGCCGGGCACGGCTGTCGGCAGGCAACCGCGGACCGCCGGCACGCCGCCACGAGGCGCAGGACAGCGACGCGCGGCCGCACGCGATAGGCGCGGAAGGGATCGAACCCCCGACCTCTGCCATGTAATGGCAGCGCTCTGCCACTGAGCTACACGCCTGCATCTCCCGCACCTTTGCACGGATCCTGCCTGCCGGTCGCGATCACGCCGCATGCCGCAGACGACGACTTCGTTTATCACATCAAACATTACGCCGTAAAGCTCCGATCTGGGGCGCCGGCCGGCCGACCCGGACCGCATTGGTGACGCGCGGCCATTGGTTGCGACATGATGGAAATTTCTTGACCGTATCATTAGCCCCTGCTAAAGACTTGCTTCCGGAGCAGGCACCAGGGCGCTGTCACGATCGCGTGACGCGGGTCACGGGGGATTGAGAGGCAATGCGAGACCGTGACGATCGTAGGGCAATTCCATCCCGCCGCGGCTGCACCCCGATACGCGCAGCCACCGCCCGCCCGACGAGACCGTCATGACCGTGCATGACCCTTTCGGCAGCCGGCCGCAACCGCCGCGGGCACGCGCGCGGGTCGCGGCGCGGCGCCGCCCGGCGGACGGCTGGCTGGCGCGGCAGTGGCGCCGCCATCCGGCCCCGGAGCTGGCCGGGCTGTGGCTCATTGAAGTGCTGGCCTGCGCCGCGCTGGTTTATCTGCTGTTGTCCGGCGGCGGCGGCGGCGGCCTGGGCGCGGCCGACAAGGCGGTGGTGCTGGCGCTGACCTTCGGCGTCACTTCGCTCGCGGTCGGCCTGTACAGTCCCGATACCTATCTCGAGACGCGGCTGCTGCTGGTCAACACCGCGGTCGGCGCGGCGCTGGCGTTCCCGCTGCTGTGGGCGGTCGGCCGCCTGGTGGGGAGCGATCTGGTCGGGTTGACGGCGCATGGCGGCATGCGGGCGCTGCTGGCCTGGACGCTGCTGCTGTTCGGGCTGCGTCTGGGTTTCAGCTGGGCGCTGCGCGCCGACATGTTCGTGCGCCGCGTGCTGATCGTCGGTCCCGATGCCGCCGCCAACCGCCTGGCCGACACGATCCGGACGGTGCGGCGGGGTTTCTTCGAGGTGTCGGCCGTGCTCCCGGTCGAAGAGGCGGCGGCGCTGGTCGGCGGCCGGGTGCCGGAACGGCGCCTCTGGGGTGTCATCCTTGCCGATGCCGCCGCCGACACCCTGCCGGCCCGCGTGCTGCTGCGCGCCCAGGCGCGGGGCCTGCGGCTGTACACCGACAGCGAGTTCTGGGAGCGCCAGCTGCGCCGCATCGACGTGGACCGCAATGCCGCGGCCGACGCGGTGATCGGCGGCGAGGAGCCGAGCGGCCAGGAACGTGCCCCGGAAGGGCTGGCGGCGGCGCCGCGGCGGCTGTTCGATATCGCCCTCAGTCTCACGATGCTGGTCTTCACGCTGCCGCTGATGCTGCTGACGGCCCTCGCGATCAAGCTCGACAGTCCCGGCCCGGCGCTCTACCGCCAGGAGCGGGTCGGGCTCGGCGGGCGCCGGTTCACGCTGCTGAAATTCCGCTCCAAGCACACCGACGCCGAGGCGTGCGGGCCGGTCTGGGCCGCGCAGCGCGACCCGCGGGTGACCCGCGTCGGCAGCCTCATCCGGCTGATCCGCGTGGACGAACTGCCGCAACTGCTCAACATCCTGCGCGGCGAAATGAGCTTCATCGGCCCGCGCCCGGAGCGCCCGCATTTCGTGGCGCAGCTCGAGCGCGTCATGCCCTGCTACGTCGAACGTAGCCGCGTCAAACCGGGACTGACCGGCTGGGCGCAGGTGAACTATCCCTACGGCGCCTCGGTGGAAGATGCGCGGGCCAAGCTGTCCTATGATCTTTATTACGTGAAGCATCGCGGTCTATTGCTCGACCTGCTGATCCTGCTGGCGACCGTGCGCGTGGTGCTGTTTCAGCGCGGGGCGCGCTGACGCCGGACAGTACTCGGCGCTGTCCTTACGGATCGTTATCGCATAGTCTGTCAACGAGTTGTGACCAGGCGGGCGGGGAACTATTCGGCATGCGTAAATGGGTCATCGCGGCGGTCGCCGCCGCTGTGGTGCTGGCCGCCGGCGCGGCAGGCGGGCGGTGGACCTATCATCGCATGTTCCGCGATCCGTTGCAGGTGGCGCGGCAACTGCTTGCCAAGGGTCAGGTGCAGGCAGCGGCCCTGGAATTGCGGCAGGCGGTGCAGAATCATCCGGGAAACGCCGTGGCCCAGGTGCGACTGGCAGCGGTGCAGCTGATGCTCGGCGATCCGGTGGCCGCCGAACGGGAGCTGAAGGCTGCGCGGGCGGCGGGCTACAAGGGGGCGGACCTGACGCCGCTGCTGGCGCGGGCGCTGCTGGCGCAGCGGCGCAGCAAGGAGCTGCTCGCCGAGTTCTCGCCCGACGGGTTGCCGCCGGCGGACGCGGCCGATCTGTGGGACACGCGCGGGGTTGCCGATCTCAGCATCGGCAACGTCGAGGCCGCCCGCTACGCCGCCGAGGCGGCCGAGCGCCTGGAGCCGCGAAGCGCCGATCCGGTGCTGCTGGCCGCGCGCGCCGCCGTGGCGCAGCGTCAGCCGGGCTGGGCCCTGGCGCTGCTGGATCGTGCCCTGGCGCTCGATCCGCGCCTGACCGAAGCGCTGCTGCTGAAGGCGGGAATCCTGCGCCTCGAATCGCGCCCGAACGAGGCGCTGCCGGTGCTCGACCAGGCGGTCGCGACGGCGAGGAAGCCGCTCGACGTGGCCGCCGCCCGGCTATCGCGGGCCGGTGCGCTGCTGGCTGCCGGCGAGGATGCCAAGGCCCTGGCCGATGCCGAAGCGCTGCTCCGGCAGACTCCGAAAAGCCCGGGCGGCAACTACATCAAGGCGCTGGCGCAGGTGCGGGCGAAGGACTGGCGCGGTGCCGACGTCACGCTGCAGGTGATCCAGCCGCTGCTGCCGCAACTGCCCCGCGGCGAATACTACCTCGCCCTGGTCAAGGCCAACGTCGGGCAGGTGGAACAGGCGGCGGAGGCAATCGCCCATTATACCGCGCGTTCGCCCGGCGATCCGGACGGCTGGCGCCTGCTCGCCCGCATCGCCCTCGCGGCGGGACGCACCCAGGAGGCCGAGCAGGCGTTGGCCAGGATTGCCGGGATCATGCCCAGGCCCGCCGATGAGGCCGCATCCGCGGCGCAGGCGGAAACCCCGCAGGAGCTGACGCGGCTGGCCGCGGTGCAACTGGGCAGCGGCGATGCGACGGCGGCGGCCCACGACCTCGACCGTTCGCTGGATATTATGCCGTCGCCGGCGGACGTGGCCGCCAGGGCGGTGACGACGGCGCTGCAGGTGGCCGACCTCGACCGTGCCGCGGCGGCGCTGGCCGTGCTGGCGCGTCAGCCCAACACCAGCCGGGAGCGCCTCGCCGCGCTGACCGGGGCATTGCGGCTGGCGCAGTTCGACCTCGACGGCGCCCGGGCCGCCTTCGCCGAGGGCGTGGCGGCCGCACCCGCCTCGGTGCCGCTGAAGCTCGATCTGGCCCGGGTGCTGATGCTGCAGGGCCGTGCCGCGGAGGCGGAGGCGCTGCTGCTGCCGGTGCTCGCGCAGGCGCCGGCCGATGCCACCGTGCTTGGCACGATGATGGACATCTACACCGCGACCGGCCGGCCCGATCGCGCCCGGGCGGTGCTGGATGCGGCAGAGGCGGCGCGACCGCACGACCCTGGCCTGCAGCTCACCGACGCGGCCCTGACGGCGCGCAGCGGCGACATCGCCGGGGCGCTGGCCAGGCTGGACTCCGTTCCGTCCGAGCTGCAGCGCAGCCCGCGACTGCTGACGATGCGCGTGCGCCTGCTGCTCGGGGAGAAGAAGCTCAAGGAAGCGATCGAGGCGCAGCGGACGCTGCTGCAGGTGGCGCCGAACGACCTGCAGGCCCGCA
>JAJZVE010000946.1 GCA_021845835.1 Pseudomonadota bacterium
CATCTGGACCCTGGCAAGCTCGATCACCTGGTGGCCGGCGGCGTGCCCGCGGGCATGACGCCGGCGGCGACGCTGGTGAAGGAAGCAGCCGAGGAAGCCGACATCCCCGCCGGGATCGCCGCCGGCGCGGTGCCGGTCGGCCGCATCGCCTACGCCCTGGAGCGCCCCGAGGGGCTGCGCCGCGACCTGCTGCTCTGCTACGACCTCGACCTGCCGGCCGGCTTCACCCCGCACCCCGCCGACGGCGAGGTGGCGCGGTTCGAGCTGTGGCCGATCGCGCAGGTGCTGCAGACGGTGCGCCAGGGCAATGCGTTCAAGTTCAACGTGAACCTGGTGCTGATCGACCTGTTCATCCGCCACGGCCTGATCGCCGGCGCCGAGGCGGCGCGGCTGCGCACCGCGCTGGACAGCCCCGCCCCCGGCGCCCCCGGCGTCCCGTTCGGCTAGTTCGTCGGCGGCGCGGCGGCGATCGGGATTTCGCGCGATTCGCTTGCGCCGGGCTGGTCGCCGAGGCCGGCCGGCTGATCCTCCGCCTCGTCCGCCTCCGGCTCGCCGCCGCCTTCCATCGCCAGACCTTCCGGCGCGGGCGAGCGGCGTGCCTGGCCGTTCTGCTGGCCTTGCTGCTGTTGCTGCGCCTGCGTCATCGCGTTGAGGATGCGGAAATAGTGTTCGGCGTGCTGGAAGTAGCTCTCCGCCATCACGCGGTCGCCGCCGCTGGTCGCGTCGCGGCCGAGCTGGAGGTATTTCTCGAACAACTGCTGTGCCGTGCCGCGGATGCGCAGATCCGGGCCGTTGCTGTCGAACACATGGTTGCGGTTCAGCGGAATGCTGCCGGTGTGGCGCAGCGCGCTGCCGCCGCCACCGCCGCCACCCCCCCCACCGCTACCGCCGCCACGATGGTTCCGTCCGCGCATACGTTTTATGTTCATGCGTCTGCCAATATGCCTTCCTGTTCGAAAAGCCCGACGCCCCATGAAGGCACCGGGACGCGCCGCCGTGGCGCGTGACCCTGCCGAGAGGGGGCGGGAGAACCCGCTGGCACCGCCCCTGCAACCCGTCACCGGGCCGTTCCGTTCCGTTCCGTTGGCTTCCGCGCAGCGCCCCCGCCATCCGCTCGCCACGGCGACGAGGCTTCTTGCCCGCCGGCCGCCGGCTCGCTCTGATGGAGGCACCAGGGACCGACCCTCCGTGTCGGCGATCCCTGCTGCGCCGGCAAAAGCTAACTCCTTGGTCCGGCCCTGCCAAACGGTTTTTTCAGGCCAACCCGGCACGGAGCACCAGCGCCCGCGCAACCCCGCCCAGATCGGGCCGCAATGCGATCTCCCCCACGCCGGCGGCGCGCGCCAGAGCGCGCACCTCGTCCGCCTGGCCGGCGCCGAGTTCCAGCACGGCCACGCCGCGCGAGTCGAGCAGGCGCGGCAGGTCGGGAAGAATGGCGCGATAAGCGTCCAGCCCGTCCGCCCCGCCGTCAAGCGCGGACGTGGGTTCGTACACCGCGACCTCGGGCATCAGCCCGGCGATATCGCCGCTGGGGATATAGGGCGGATTGGCCAGGATGAGGTCGAAGC
Organism: Pseudomonadota bacterium; assembly: GCA_021845835.1. The sequence goes on from JAJZVE010000946.1 coordinate 1,569, forward strand.
GTCCCGCGATCGACGCAGCCCAGCCCCCCGCGATGAACATCGCGCGATCGCCGAAGCCGGCCTCGCGCGCGTTGCGGGCGGCCAGTGCCGCCGCCTGCGGCACGCGGTCGATGCCGAGTCCCCAGGCCCGTGGGAACTCGGCCAGCGCCGCCAGCAGCAGCGCCCCGGTGCCGGTGCCGAGATCGAGGATGCGGCGCACCGCGGTGCGGTCGGGGCACGCCGCCAGCGCCGCCTCGATCAGCGTCTCACTGTCCGGGCGGGGGATCAGCGTCACCGGCGAGACCGCCAGGTCCAGCGTCCAGAAGCCTTGCCGGCCGCGCAGGAACGCCATCGGCTCCCGCCCGGCGCGGCGGGCGACCAGGGCGGCGAAGTGCGGCAGGTCGCGCGCCGCCCGGCGCAGCAGCCGCGCCTCCCGTGCCGGCTGCGCAATCCCCGCCCCGGCCAGCGCCGCCGCCGCCCGGCGAAGCGCATCCGCCTCGGCGGTGCCGCTCATTGCGCCGCCGCCGGCCTGACCAGCGTCGGCAGGCGCCGGATCGCCAGCACGGCCAGCAGCGGTGCCACGACGAAGACGCTGAACAACCAGCCGGAGGCCGACACCGCCCCGGCCGCGCCGCCGGGCACGGTCATGCCGGCCAGGCTTGTTACCATGCCGCCGAGCGCCGCGCCGAAGGCGTTGCCCACCATGACCACCATGGTGATCGAGCCGCCGGCCAGTTCGCGGTCCGCCTCGGCCGCGAAGCCGAACACGCGGGCGCCCAAATGCGGCCAGGTCATGCCGATGCCCGCCCCGATCGCCGCCAGCGACAGCGCCATCGCCACGAGGTCGGTACCCGGCGGCCCGGAATGCGGCACCAGCAGCGCCAGGCCCGCCAGCCCCGCCGCCAGCGCCGTGGGCCCGGCGGCCAGCGCGCCGCGCGCCGCGCCGGGACTGGCGCCGGAGGTGAGCACCGAGCCGAAGGTCCAGCCCAGCGCCATCAGCGCGGAGAGGTAGCCGGCGTGCAGCGGGATCAGGCCGTGCAGCCTCTGCAGGAAATACGGCACGAAGATTTCCGGCGTGGTGCCGACCAGCAGCAGGATCATGGCGGCGTAGGTCGCCGCCAGCGGCGAGCGCGGGCTGGTTGCGCCGGCCGGGAACAGCCGCGCGCCGCCCGCCGCCTCCCGCCGCGCGAACGCGGCGAAGCCGGCCAGCGCCAACGCCAGCCCTGCCGCATTGGCCATCGGGGCACCCGACATGCTGCCCGACGCGACGGC
>JAJZVE010000947.1 GCA_021845835.1 Pseudomonadota bacterium
GGGCACGTCGCGGGGGACGACCGTGCGCTGGTAGAAATGGATGTGCTCCAGCGCATCGACGATGCGCGCGCTGTCATAGAGGTCGGCCAGCAGCGAGTCGCGGTAGGCGCCGGTTGCGGCGTCCACGATGTTCACCGCGGCGCCGGCGGTGCCGAAATAGACGCGGCTGTCCCACGGCTCCAGATCGTGCCGCTTGTCCTGGCCGTGCAGCACGAAGCGGCGGCCGGCGCGGGCGAGCGTGTCCTCCACCAGCGCGCGCGGGAAGCGCAGCCTGCCCTGCCCGTCCTGCCGGCAGCCGGCGGCGGTGAGGATTTCCACGCCGGACGGCGGCGCGTCGGCCAGCCCGACCTGTTCCAGCAGATCGAGCGCGGCGCCGTGGATGCGGCGGATATCGGCCTCGCTCAGCGGCTGGTAACGGCCGCCTGCCATGCCGGGGCGGACCGGGCGCATGGCCTCGGTCAGCGGCGCCGCCCGCATTGCCCGTCGTGCCTCCCGCCCGCCGGCACGGCGGGGAGCCTGGTGCAGCGTGTCGTCCATGCGTGTTCCTCCCGCCCGCGATTGAGCGCGGATTCCGCCCTTGGCGCAATCGGGGACAGCAGGCGACGGCGTCAGAGCCGCCGCAGGCGCATCAGCACGCCGACGCGGTCGGCCGGATGGATGTCACGCATCGCCGCCACGACGCCCCCGCCGCGCTTGCGGTAGCGCCGCAGCAGCGACAGGCAGGCGGCGCCGCCGCGGGCGCGGAGATGGCGGGCCTGGGCGGGCGTCAGCACCCCGGCCGAGACCTCCTCCTCCACCTCGACGATGACCACGCCCAGCAGCGTCTCCAGCGCCGCGGGCGTCACCTGCTCCGGCAGGTCGACCGACGCCGCGCGCGTGGCCAGCCAGAGATCGACGCAGGAAAGCGGGCCGAACACGGCATCCATGGCCAGCCGCAGGCCGCTCAGCCGCAGCCAGGACGCCGGGCGCGATGTGCCAAGCAGGGTGGCCAGTTCCTGGTCGGCGGTCACTTGCCGCTGCCGGTCGATCAGCAGGCGGGTGCGGGCGCCATAATCACCCGCCTCCCCCTCGGTCTGCGCAGCGACGGCATAGCTGGCGCGGATGTCGCTTGCCGCGATCCGCGCCGGCTCGCCACGCAGGCGGGTGACCAGGCCCAGCCCTTCCAGGTCGCGCAGCGCCGCGCGCATGGTGGCGACGCTGCAGTCCTGGGCGGTGGCGAGGTCGGCGTCGGCCGGCAGGAAGCTGCCCACCTCGCGGCGACCTTCGAGGATGTCCGCGGCAAGGGTGCGGGCCACCTGTTCGGCGCGCGTCTGCGCCGATTCGCGCGGGGCCGGCACCTCTCCTTTACGGCGGGCGGCCCCGGATCGCCGAGGCGCAGTGGCGGGCGGCATGGCAGCGCGGGCTCCCCATCATGCGGCACAGTCGTGCCACGCACGATATATGCTGACAGTGGAACAGCATACCCCGCTTGCAACCAAGTGAGAATCGGTCGGGCCGCCGCGCCGGGGCGTTGCGTCAGCGATTCAGGGCGCGCGCCAGTGCCGCCTTGTCCATATGGGAGCGACCAGGAATGTTCCGCCGCTTCGCCTCGGCATAGAGATCCGCGCGCGTCGGCTCCGACGTGGCCTCGCGCCGCCTCGTGTGTTTGAAACGACGCCGGTTCTCCTGCGGCGACTGCTCGCGCGAGGCGCCGGCCTCGGACAGGCCGATGGCGACGGCCTGTTTCGGGTTGCGCACCGTGCGGCCGTGGCTTTTCAATTTTCCGTGCGTGAACGCGTGCATCACGCGGCCGACGATTTCCTTCTGCGCGCGATTCTGCCGGGCCATCCTGCCTCCGCTCGCTGGTTCGGATCGTGGCCGCGCAACGCGCGGCGGGCGGGTCAGTTCAGGAACATCTTGCCCGGATTGAGGATGCCGCGCGGATCGAGCGTCGCCTTCAGCGACCGCATCACCGCCAGCGCCTCCGCCCCGTGCTCCTGTTCCAGGAACTCGCGCTTGCCGATGCCCACGCCATGCTCGCCGCTGCACGAGCCGCCGAGCGCCAGCGCGCGGGCGACGATCCTGCGGTCGAGCGCCCAGGCGCGCGCCAGCGCGTCCGGCTCCGGCGGCACCAGGATCAGCGCGTGGAAATTGCCGTCGCCGACATGGCCGACGATCGGCGCGGAAAAGCCGGAGGCGTCGATGTCCTGCTTCGCGCCCAGCACCGCCTCGGCCAGCCTGGAGATCGGCACGATCACGTCGGTGGTCAGGCCCTTGTGGTTCGGCTTCGTCGCCATGTTCGCCCAGTAGGCATCGTGCCGCGCCTGCCACAGCCTGTGGCGCGCCTCCGGCTCGGTCGCCCAGCGGAAGCCGCGCGCGCCGAAGCCATTGGCGATCTCCTCGGCGCTGGCGGCCTGCTCGGCGACCGAGGCGTGGGTGCCGTGGAACTCGAACAGCAGCGTCGGCGCCGGCGCCAGGTCGGGCAGCTTCGAGTAGGCGATGCAGGCGGCCATCTGCGCGTCGTCCAGCAACTCGATGCGGGCGACCGGGATGCCGGCCTGCATCACCGCGATCACCGTCTCCACCGCGCCTTCCAGGGTCTCGAACTGGCAGGTGGCGGCGCTCATCGCCTCCGGGATGCCGTGCAGGCGGAGCTGGATTTCGGTGATGACGCCAAGCGTGCCCTCGGAGCCGATGAACAGCCGGGTGAGGTCGTAGCCGGTCGAGGACTTGCGCACCCGCCCGCCGGTGTGGATCACGCGCCCGTCGGCCAGCACCACGGTCAGGCCCAGCACGTTCTCGCGGATGGTGCCGTAGCGGACGGCGTTGGTGCCGCTG
>JAJZVE010000948.1 GCA_021845835.1 Pseudomonadota bacterium
CGGCACCCCGGCCACGAGCGAACTGGCGTTCAACAGCCTCGCCAAGGGCGGCAGCCTGATTCTGGTCGGCCTGTTCGGCGGCGCCGCGCCGTGGTCGCTGCCGCTGATCCCGCTGAAGGCGGCGCGCATCCAGGGCAGTTACACCGGCAATCTCGCCGAGTTCGTCGAACTGATCGGCCTGGTGCGCGCCGGGAAGGTGGCGGCGCCGCCGATCCTGCGCCGCCCGTTCAGCGATGCGACCGACGCGCTGGAATCGCTGCGCGAAGGCAAGGTGGTGGGCCGCACCGTCCTCGGGCCCTGACTCGGACGCACGGGCGCGGGGTGCTATGCACCCCGCCCGATCGACGCCGTGTGCCTCCGGACGCGGCGCAGTGCCAGGGAGCGCCACACGGCCATGATAGCCGCCCCCCCGTTCAAGGACCGTCGCCCGCTGTACCAGGTGGTGGCCGAACGCCTGTTCGCCGCCATCAGGTCCGGCACGTTTCCCGTCGGCAGCGAAGTGCCGTCCGAGGCGCTGCTGTGCCAGCAGTTCAACGTCAGCCGCAACACGGTGCGCGAGGCGATCCGGCTGCTGGAGCAATCGGGCGTCGTCTCCCGCCGGCAAGGCGTGGGCACGCGGGTCGAGCGCAGCGACGTGCAGCAGCGTTACGTGCAGACGCTGGCGACGATCTCGGACCTTTGGCAATATGTCCAGGAAACCAGCCGCAAGATCCTGCGCCACGATCAGGTCGCCGCGCGTGACGCACAGGTGCCGCTGCCGGGCGATCCAGGCGCCATCTGGCACCGCGTGGAAGCCCTGCGCTATGTCGAGGACGAGGAACACGCGATCGCCTGGACGCAAATCTTCCTCCCCGTCGCATACGGCGCGGTGCTGGAGGAGTTGGGCAAGGACGATACGCTGATCTGCTCGCTGGTCGAATCCGTCTATGGCGTCTCCGCCCATTCCGTGCAGCAGGAGATCACCGCCGTCGAGGTTCCCGGCACCGTCGCCCGCCTGCTGAACGTGCGCGCCAAATCCGCCGGGCTTGCGATGCTGCGCCAGTATTCCGACGACACGGGCGACATCTACGAAGTGACCTGGAGCATCCACCCGATGGAGCGCTACCGCTACTCGATGAAGATCGTGCGCGCCTTCGGTCCGCCCGATCGCGGATAGCGCGCGACCGGGCGGGACAACGCCCGGTCAGCCCGGATGGAGCACGACGCCGGCCAGTTCGCGCGCCGACAGCCGGTCGGCGGCGGCCACCGCCGACCAGATGCGCCCGGCCTCGGCGGCGCCGAGCAGGGAAACCGCCTTGGCGCGCAACCCCTGCTCCAGCCGCGGCAGCGGCACGCGGTCGGCCAGGTCGTGCGTGGCCACCGCCCGCACCTCGCCGGCCAGCGTGACCGTGACATGGGTTGCGGTGTCGCTGATTGCGGGATCGCCCTCCACCGTCACGCGCGCGGCCAGATCGCGCAGCGCCGGATCGGCGCACAGCGCGTCGGTGAACGCGCGGTCGGAGGCGGTGTCGATGCCCAGCACCGCCATCGCCGCCAGCGCCACGTAGCTGAACTTCACCTCCAGCCCCGTGCGCGGATGCTTGAGATCGCACACATCGAGCCAGCGCGGATTGGTCCGCACCGCGATGCGCGCCACAAGCTCCGGCGCCAGCTCGCCGCGCGCGCGCAGATCGAGCAGCGCGTTCAGCATCGCATGCGTGCCGTGGCAGCAGGCGTGCAGCTTGTACTTGTTGTCCTCGAACACGAAGTGCGCGGGCGGCGGCGCCGCCCAGCCGCGTTCTTCCGAGATGTCGTCGCTGTGCGTCGCCAGGAATCCCTGCGCGCCGCCGATGCCGTCGTCGCAGGAGACGAAGCCGCGCCCGGCCAGCAGTGCCGCCTCCACGCCGTTGCTCGCGGCGATGCCGGCGTTGAACGGCTTGCCCATGGTGCCGAACTGCGACTTCAGGCCCGAGGCGCGGGTGGCGACCAGGCTGAGCGCGTTGCGCACCCGGTCGCGATCGAGACCGAGCAGGCGCGCGGCGGCGACCGTTGCGCCGAAGGCGCCGGCGGTCGCGGTCTGGTGGAAACCCCGCTCGTAATGCCGCCGCCCCAGCACCATGCCGACGCGGCACGCCGCCTCGGCGCCGATCAGGAACGCGTCGCAGACCCGCGCGGCCGGCAGGTCGCGCTGCTCCGCCACCGCCAGCGCCGCCGGCATCACGCCGACCGACAGATGGCCGATATGGGCGAAATGCGTGTCGTCGTAATCGAGCGCGTGCGAAGCCGTGCCGTTCGCCAGCGCCGCCGCCCGCGCCGGGGCGCGCCGCGCACTGCCGACCACCGTCGCCTCCGCCCGGCCGTCCTCGGCCAGCACATGGTCGCGGACCATGCCGCTGAGCGGCTCGCCGGCGCCGGCGCGGGCGACCACGCTCCAGTCGAACAGCGACAGCCGCGCCAGCGCCCGCGCCTCGGCCGGGGCGTCCGCCGCGTCGATCGCGGCGAGGTCGAGCAGATGGTCCATCGTGCCGCGCATCGGCATGGCGTCGTCCTCTTTCATTGCTGCTCCGGCGGCCTTGCGCCGCCACACTGCCCGTTCAGACGGCCCGTTCGGGCGCTGCCGCCCATCATAGCGTTCTGCCATCGCGCGGCGAGGTCGCGGCCTCGCGGCATCCGGTGTCGGCCTCGCGGGTGGCGATCAGCCGGCGGCGCGGCGTGACGTGGACCCGCCCGGCTACGGCAGGTCCGCCAGCAGCCTCGCGGCGTCGCCGTCCATGATCAGCCCGCGCGCGACGCCGGTGCGCAGCAGCGCGGCGGTCGCCGTCACCTTCTCGATCCCCG
>JAJZVE010000949.1 GCA_021845835.1 Pseudomonadota bacterium
GCCACGCTGCGGTCCGCCGAACGGGAGGGCAAGGCGTCGCGGCTCGATCAGATCATCGACTGGCTGGGGCGGGACTTCGACGGAGTGATCGTGTTCGACGAGGCGCACGCCATGGCCAACGCCGCCGGCGATACCTCCGAACGCGGCGAGCGCGGGCCATCCCAGCAGGGACGCGCGGGCCTGCGGCTACAACACGCGCTGCCCGACGCGCGGGTGCTCTATGTCTCCGCGACCGGCGCGACCTCGGTGCAGAATCTCGCCTATGCGCAGCGGCTCGGCCTCTGGGGCGGGGCGGATTTCCCCTTCGCGACGCGGCAGGAATTCGTCGCCGCGATGGAGGCCGGCGGGATCGCCGCGATGGAGGTGCTGGCGCGGGACCTGAAGGCGCTCGGCCTCTACGCCGCGCGGTCGCTGTCGTACGAGGGGATCGAGGTTGAGATCGTCGAACACGCGCTCAGCCCCGAGCAGATGCGTATCTACGACGCCTATGCCGAGGCCTTCCAGGTGATCCACGCCAACCTGAGCGAAGCCCTGGAGGCCGCCAACGTCATCGGGCCGTCCGGCACGCTGAACCGCCAGGCGAAGGCGGCGGCGCGATCAGCCTTCGAATCGAACAAGCAGCGTTTCTTCAACCACCTGATCACGGCGATGAAGGTGCCGACGCTGATTGCTGCGATTAAGCGCAATCTTGCCGAGGGGGCCGCCTGCATCGTGCAGCTGGTTTCCACCGGTGAGGCGCTGCTGGACCGGCGGCTGGCGGAGATCCCCGCCGGGGAGTGGGGCGACGTCCAGGTGGACATCACCCCGCGCGAATACGTTCTCGACTACCTGGCGCACGGCTTCCCGACGCAGCTGTTCGAGGTCTTCACCGACAGCGAGGGCAATCTGCTCTCCCGCCCGGTGTTCCGCGACGGCCAGCCGGTGCAATCGCGCGAGGCGGTCGAGCGGCGGGACCGGATGATCGAGCACCTCGCCGCACTGCCCGCGGTGCAGGGCGCGCTCGACCAGATCGTCCAGCGCTTCGGCACCGATCAGGTTGCCGAGGTCACCGGGCGGTCGCGGCGGGTCGTGCGCAAAGTCGCCGCCGACGGCACCGAGCGGCTCGCCGTCGAGACGCGGCCGGGGTCCGCCAACCTCGACGAGACCCAGGCCTTCATGGACGACGAGAAGCGCATCCTGGTCTTCTCCGACGCCGGCGGCACCGGGCGCAGCTATCACGCGGACCTCGCCGCCCGGAACCAGCGCCGGCGGGTGCACTACCTGCTGGAACCCGGCTGGAAGGCCGATACCGCGATCCAGGGTCTGGGCCGGTCCAACCGCACCAACCAGCGCCAGCCGCCGCTGTTCCGCCCGGTGGCGACCGACGTGCGCGGCGAGAAGCGTTTCCTCTCCACCATTGCCCGCCGGCTCGACAGCCTCGGCGCCATCACGCGCGGCCAGCGCCAGACCGGCGGCCAGGGCCTATTCCGGGCCGACGACAATCTGGAGAGCCAGTATGCCCGGGCGGCACTCCGGCAGTTCTACGCAATGATCTTCGCCGGCAAGGTGGAGTGCTGCTCGTTGCAGCGCTTCGAGGAGACGACGGGGCTTGATCTCTCCGACCGCGACGGGTCGCTACGCGAGGATCTGCCGCCGATCACCACCTTCCTCAACCGGCTGCTGGCGCTGCCGATCGCCCTGCAGAACGGCCTGTTCGCGGTGTTCGAGGAGCTGCTTGCCAGCCGCATCGAGAACGCGATCGCCGCCGGCAGCTACGATGTCGGCGTCGAGACGCTGACGGCGGACAGTCTGCGCATCGCTGGCCGGCGCACCATCCATACTCACGCGGCGAGCGGCGCCGAAACGCGGCTGTTCAAGGTGATGCGGCGGGACCGCAACCGGCCGCTTCCCGTCGGCGACGCGCTTGCCCTGGCGCGGGACAAGCGGGCGCGCCTGCTGGTCAACGAGCAGTCCGGCCGTGCCGCGGTACAGATGCCGGCGCCAAGCCTGACCCTCGATGATGGCGAGGTGCAGCGCCGGGTGCGTCTGGTCCGGCCGATGGCCCGGGAGACGATCGCCCTCGACGCGCTGGATCGCACCCATTGGACGGAGGCGGACGCCGAGCGGTTTGCTGCGACATGGAACGCTGAAGCGGCGCAGGTGCCGGAATTCACCGAGAGCGCGTTCCACATCGTCACCGGCCTGCTGCTGCCGATCTGGAACCGGCTGCCCGACGAATCGCTGCGGGTCTACCGCCTGCAGACCGACGATGGCGAGCGGGTCATTGGCCGCCTGATCTCGCCCGCCGCCATGGGCGAAGTTTGCCGGGCGCTCGGGCTGGACGACGCGCCGACGCTGGCGCCGGACGAGGCATGGTCCGCCGTGCTCGCCGATGGCGCCGTCCTGCATCTTGCCGGTGGGCTCACCGTCCGGCGCGCGACGGTGATGGGTGACGCCCGCGTCGAACTCGCCGGCTTCACCGACGGTGCCGTCGAGCAGCTCAAGGCGATGGGGCTGACCAGCGAGATCGTCGCCTGGCGCCTGCGGCTGTTCGTCCCGGTCACCGAACGCGGACCCGCGATCCTGGCGGCGCTGTTTGAGCGATCGCCGCTCCTTCGCGTCGTCGATCGCGTCGCGGCCTGACGGTGGAGTTGCTCCATGTCCGGGTCTGCCGCCGAACTGGCGCACCGCCTCGCGCGCGAGGCCGAGGCGGTGTGCCTGTAGCGCGACAATCAACCTGAGAATCCTGCGTCGATCAGGATGAGAATGCGGCTGGGGCGGTGCTGGCTGCGGGCGTAGCCCGGAGCCAGCACCGCCCCAGCCGGCGGCGCCCCCT
>JAJZVE010000950.1 GCA_021845835.1 Pseudomonadota bacterium
GCCGGCCAGGAACACTTCGCTGGCCCGCTGCATCTCGTCCGGCTGGATGGCGCGCTCCACTACCGGCATCTGCCGCCGCCGCGCCAGCGCCATCACCGTCCGCCGCGTGATGCCGTTGAGGAAGCAATCGGGCGTCGGCGTGTGCAGCGCGCCGTCGATCGCGAAGAACACGTTGGCGCCGGTCGCCTCCGCCACCTGCCCGCGCCAGTCCAGCATCAGCGCGTCGTCGAACCCGGCCGCCTCCGCCGCGTGCTTGGACAGCGTGCCGATCATGTAGAGGCCGGCGGCCTTGGACGCGGTCGGCGCGGTTTGCGGGTGCGGGCGCTTCCACTCCGCCATGCCGAGGCGCACGCCCTTCATGCGGTTGTCGCCGAACAGGTTCGGCCACGCCCAGGTAGCGATCGCCAGATGGATTTTCGTCTGCTGCGCGGAGACCGAAAGCTGCTCCGCGCCGCGCCAGGCGATCGGGCGCACATAGGCGTCCGACTGGCCGTTGGCGGCGACCACCTGCCGGCAGGCGGCGTCGATCTGCTCGGCGGTCCAGGGGATCTCGAAGCCGAGGATGCGGCCCGATGCCAGCAGCCGCTCGGTGTGCGCGCGCAGTTTGAAGATGTGCCCGGCATAGGCCCGCTCGCCCTCGAACACGCCGCTGGCGTAGTGCAGGCCGTGCGACAGCACGTGCAGCCTGGCCTCGCGCCACGGCACCATGACGCCATCGAACCAGATCTGGCCGTCACGGTCGTCGAAAGGAACCAGCGCCATCGGGACGATCCTCGCAAGATTGTTGCCGAACGTTGACCGACGCTATGATCGGCCCCTGGATAAGTCAACGAAGCTGCCGTAGTTACGGGGAATGCCAGTCATGCCCGACCCGAAGGGCGCCGCCGCCGCCCTCGACCCTCGCCTGAGCGAACCCAAGAGCCACGCGCCGGCCGGCGCCAACCTGCTGTTCCTGCGCGAGGAGGAGATGCGGGCCGCGCAGGACCTATTGTTCTTCGCCTATCGCGACTTCACCAACGCCGCCGACGTGATCCTGGAGGAGCTGGAGCTGGGCCGCGCGCACCATCGCGCGCTTCACTTCATCGGGCGCAACCCCGGCATCGCCGTCGGCGATCTGCTCAGCCTGCTGCGCATCACCAAGCAGAGCCTCGCGCGCGTGCTGACCACGCTGGTCGGGCAGGGCTATGTCGCGCAGACCCAGGGCCGCGCCGACCGCCGCCAGCGGCTGCTCGCGCTCACCCCCGCCGGGCAGGCGCTGGAGCGGCGGCTGTTCGAACGCCAGCGCGAACGGCTGCTCGCCGCCTACCGCGACGCCGGGGCGGGGGCGGTGGAAGGGTTCCGCCGCGTCGCGCGCGGCATCATGGACGAGAGCGCGCGCGCCTATCTCGACCGTGCCGAGGCGGCATCGCGCGACCCGCGCGCCCGCTCGGCGTGACGGCGATGGCAGAGGACGCGCTGATCCTGGTGGTGGACGACGACGCGCGGCTGCGCGCGCTGCTGTCGCGCTACCTGGCGGAGAACGGCTTTCGCGTCAGCACCGCCGAGCACGCGGCGGAGGCGCGCGACCGGCTGCGCTTCCTGCAGCCGGACCTGATGGTGCTCGACGTGATGATGCCCGGCGAGGACGGGCTTTCGCTCACCGGGTCGCTGCGCCGCGAGCGCAGCGACATGCCGGTGCTGCTGCTGACCGCGCGCGGCGGGCCGGAAGATCGCATCGCCGGGTTCGAGGCCGGCGCCGACGACTACCTGCCCAAACCATTCGACCCGCGCGAGCTGGTGCTGCGCATCCGCGCCATGCTGCGCCGCGCGCCCGCGCCGCCGCCGTCCGGCGCGCCGAGCGGGCCGCTGCCGCTCGGTCCGCTCAGCTACGACCCAGGGCGCGGCGAGCTGCGCGGACCGGCGGGGATCGTGCGGCTGACCGGCGGCGAGGCGGCGCTGCTGACCGCGCTCGCGCGCAAGCCGAACGAAGTGCTGTCGCGCGAGGACATCGCCGCCGCCCTTGGCATGGACGAGGCCGGCGAGCGCGCCATCGACGTGCAGGTGACGCGGCTGCGCCGCAAGGTCGAGCAGGACCCGCGCGAGCCGCGCTTCCTGCACACCGTGCGCGGCCGCGGCTATGTTCTGAAGCCGGGCAATTGAACTGATGCGCGCCAGCACACGCCAGTCCGCCCCGCCTCAGCCCTCGTCGCGTCAGTCCTCGCCACCCTCGCCCTCGCCGCCGTAATAGACCGGCGGAGCGTAGTAAGCTGGCGGCGGGTAATAGGCTGGGGGAGGCGTATAAGCCGGAGCTTGCGCCGGCGCTGGACTTTGGACGACGACAGGCGGCTGCGGTGGATAGTAGGCGTGGCGATAGTCGTCGTCGTAATCGCAGCCGGCAACACCAATGGCAGACATACCGAGCAGCACATAAACTCCAATGTGACGCGGCATGAGTCACCTCTTCGGCTGGGATTGCGGTCACAACCGATTATAGCTTCAGAATGACACGCCCGTTTCATCTCCTGGTAGTATATAATTCTTCACGCGCCAGCCACCAACCAGCCAACTGCGGTCTGAAGTTTTCCGGATCATTCGTTTGGCACCATATTTAGAATGAAATATTTTTCATATATTCGAATATAAATGTATTTACCTGATTTGCCGCCATGCTGATGGTCCACGCTAAAATTACTGCGGGGAGATATGGGATGGCATGTATCCCAAGGAAGGGATTTGTTTTTAGTCTTGCTATCATTTATTTGACTATCATTTATTTGAATGCGGTGTCTGTGATGCTTTCCCCGTCAGCATTCGGCGGCAGCCCGCCGCAGCCGC
>JAJZVE010000951.1 GCA_021845835.1 Pseudomonadota bacterium
CGTCGTGGACCAAGCGGCACCGTCTCCGAAGGGCAGCATGGGCTGCGCGGGATCGGGGCCGATATCGGCGACGGACGCAGCTTCGCCGATGACGGCAGGGTCGTCCGGGATACTCGTCGCGGTTGCTATTCCATGCGCGAACAGCGCCGCTGCCCAATCGAGCCCGCGCTCGCGCAGCCAGGCCGCCGGGAATGCGGCGGGCCCATGCCGTCCCAGCACGCGGTCGATTGCGGCCAGATCTTCCGCGCGGCTCGCGCCACAGAAGGCGAGCGCGATCTCGCCGAGGCCGAGTTCGAACAGCCGGCAGCCGGCGGCGGACTGGAACCAGTAGTCCCGCTTCGGCACCGCGCGCGCGATCGTCTCGATCTGCCGGTCATTCAGGCCGAGGCGGGCGTAGGCGTCGCGGCTCTCGGGTTCGATCGCCCGCGCGTTCGGCAGGAAGATGCGCGAGAGGCAGCTCTCGATGACGGCGGGCGCGACCGGCGAGCGGGTGATGTCGGCGAGGCTCTGGGTCGAGAACAGGACGGAGGCGTTCTTCCGCCGCAGGGTCTTGAGCCACTCGCGCAGCTTCGGCGCGAACACCGGATCGTCGAGCGCGAACCACGCCTCGTCCACCGCGATCAAGGTCGGGCGCCCGTCCAATCCCGCCTCGATGCGGTGGAACAGGTAGGTCAGCACGGCCCGGGCGGCGTGCTTGGAGCCGAGCAGGTCCTCGGTCTCGAAGGCCAGCACGTCGGCGTCAGCGACGCTCTCCTGCTCGGCATCCAGCAGACGGCCGAACGGGCCGGCAATGGTGTAGGGTTCCAGCGCCCCCTTCAGCCTGTTGGCTTGCAGCAGTGCGGCGAAGCCCGACAGCGTGCGCTCGGGCACCGGCGCCGTGGCGAGCGAGCCGAGCGCCGACCAGACCGCGCGATCTACTTCCGGCGTCAGCTCGATGCTCTCCTGGACCAGGAGCGTTGCCATCCACTCCGCCGCCCAGGCCCGCTCGGCGGGATCGTCGATCCGCGCCAGCGGCTGGAAGGCGACGTGCTGCTCCCCGGATAGGTCATCGCCGAGGGCGAGATCGTAAAACGCGCCGCCCATGCCGAGCACCGCCGCCTTGGACGAGCGGCCCTTGTCGAAAACCACCACCCGCGCGCCGGGGTAACGGCGGAACTGCAGCGCGATCAGCGCGAGCAGCACGCTCTTGCCCGCGCCGGTGGGCCCGACGGTCAGCGTGTGGCCGACATCCCCTTGGTGCAGCACGAGGCGGAACGGTGTCGAGCCTGCGGTGTGCGCCACCAGCAGCGGCGGACCGTCGAGATGGGCGTTGCGCTCCGGCCCGGCCCAGACCGCCGACAGCGGCAACACGTGGACGAGATTCAGTGACGAGACGAGCGGCTGGCGGATATTGGCGTAGCACTGGCCGGGCAGACTCCCGAGCCAGGCCTCCACCGCGTTGAGCGTCTCCTCGACCGCGACGAAGCCCTGCGCCCGTACGGCGCGACCGACCAGCCGGACCTTCTCAGTGACCGCCGCTTCGTCGGTATCCCAGACCGTTGCCGTCGCGGTGAAATAGCCGAAGCTGACGGCGTCCGAGCCGAGTTCCTGCAAGGCCGCATCGGCGTCCACCGACTGGTTCTCGGCGTCGGAATCGACCAGCCGTGTCTCCTGCTGCCAGATCACCTCGCGCAGCAGCGCGGCGATGCCCTTGCGCTTGGCCCACCAATGCCGGCGCTTCTTGCCGAGTTCCTTCTGCGCCTCGGCCTTCTCGAGCGGCAGCCAGCGCGCGACCCAACGGTATTCGATCGGGAGCCGATTGAGTTCGTCGAGCAGCCCTGGCCAGGTGCGGTCCGGCAGGCCGCGCAGGGTGAGCGTGCGGAGGTGGCAGCGCCCGAGCAGCGGCGCGATGCCTGGCGTGAGATCGCAATCCGGCAGCAGTCCGTCGAGATAGAAATGCACTTCGGGCACGCCGACCGGATGCCGTCCGTTGGTCGAGATGGTGCCATGCAGATAGGCCAGCGTGCCGGGGTCATCGAGCCAGGCGCAGTCGGGCATGAGCGCGCCCAACAGGTCGAGCACGCGGTCGGTCTCGGCGGCGAACGCGTCCAGGATGCCGCGCCAGTCGATGCCGCCACGCTCGTCCGCCCTGTAGGCACGTCGATGCTGGCCATCGCCTCGGTCGTAGAGCAGCCGGCTGGCTCGTTCCGCCCGCTCCGGCGGGGCGAGGTAGCAGAAGGTCAGGAAATACGCGCTCTCGAAATGCGCACCCTCGTCCTGGAAGGCATGACGCCGCTCCTCGTCGATCAGCCAGGACACCGGATCGGGGAAGCGGCTCTCGGGATAGCCGGGCGCGGCGGAGCGCGCTGCCTCGACGAAGATCGCCCAGCCCTCGCCGAGGCGCTTGAGCGCGTTGTTGACCCGTGCGGCGACTGCGATCAGCTCGGCCCGCGTGCTGGCATCGAGGTCCGGCCCGCGGAACCTTGCGGTGCGCTGGAGTGCACCGTCCTTGTTCAGCACGATCCCCGGACCAACCAAGCCGGCCCAGGGGAGGAAGTCGGCGAGTTCCCGGCGCCTGGTGCGATATTCCCGGAGGTCGAGCATGTCCGGCGCCCCTCCTTCAAACATCCAGGTGCCGGCGAGCGGCGCGCAGATGCCGGGCGAACACCGGCCCGAATTGCGGGTCCTGGCGGGTCAGGAACAGCGCCGCTGCATGGCCGATCAGGTAGATCGCAACCCCGGCGATCCAGAGCTGGAGGCCAAGGCCGATGGCGGCGGCGAGCGTGCCGAGGGCGATCGCCATGCCGCGCGGCACGCCGCCAAGCAGGATCGG
>JAJZVE010000952.1 GCA_021845835.1 Pseudomonadota bacterium
GAGCCATTCAAACACGGCCATTTCCGTCGTGACGATCTCGGCGCCATGGCGCGCCATGCGGTGCAGCGCGGCATCCTTGCTTTCCGCGCGGCGGGCGCCGATCGCGTCGCGCACGACGAACACGCGCCGTCCTGCGGCCAGCAATCCCAGGACGGTCTGCAATACGCAGACATGTGCCTCGCAGCCGGCGACGATCACGTCGGCGTGCGGCGGCACCGCGCCAAGAAAGCCCGGCGCGCGCACGGCATCGAATGTCATCTTCGTGATCACGGGGGCATCCCCCGGCGGCAGGTCGGCGATGGTCGGTCCCAGCCCGTTGGGGTTCTGTTCGGTAAACACGACCGGCACGCCAAGCAGGGCGGCGGCGTCGCGCAGGCGGCGTGCATTGGCGATCACGCCCGCCGCATCCGCGATTGCCGGCATCAGCCGTGCCTGCACGTCGATGATCAGCAGCAGCGAGGTCGCGTCGCGCAGCACAGGCATGGCTCAGTGTTCCTGCAATTCGGCGAGCTGTCGCGCAACATAGGCGTCCATCTGTCGCGCCGCCGAGGCGCCGAACATGCGGATGCGTCCGGTATGCGCGAGCAGCAGCAGCCCGGCGGCATGCGCGAACACGTCCAGCGTCAAGAGCCGCGCCCGATCCGCGTCGGCGCCCATCGCCTCCGCCGCCGCCGCAACCGGGGCCAGCGCGGCGGCAAGCGCCGCATTGAGCGCCTCGTCGTGCGCGCGGCCCAGCCCCTGCGGTTTCATGCCGCCGCGGAACAGATAGAAGCCAAGATCGAGATCGCCGGGATTGGCCTCGTAGAACGCAAAGAAGGCAAGCGCCGCGCGCCGGAAGCGTTCCACCGGCGCGGCAATGCCAGAAACCGCCTGCTCCACCGACGCACGCAGGCGTTGCAGCGATTCATGCAGCAACGCGGCATAGATCGCCTCCTTGCTGGCGAAATGGAAATACAGCGCGGCCGGCGTATATCCGGCCGCCGCCGCGATCGCGCGCAGACTGGCGCCGTCCAGCCCCTCGGCCGCGAACACCCGGCGCGCGGCGTCGAGGATGCGCGCACGCTTGTCATCGCCGCCGACCGGCCGCCGCTCACGCGCCTGCAGCGCCGCCGCCATGATCTTCATCCCATGCCCGCTTGACGCGAAATCTAACACTGTTTAATTCCCGCCGCAACGGGTGCGGGAGGACAAACATGCTGATGACCGCAGAGGGGTACCGCGAGTCGCTGCGCCGCTACCGCCCGCGCGTGTTCGTCAACGGCACGCGCGTCGCGGAGGTGGCGGACGAGCCGTTGCTTGCGCCCGGCATTGCCGCGGTCGGCATCACCTACGACCTCGCGCAACGCCCCGAGCACGCGGCGCTGATGACGGCGCGGCAGGCGACCTCGGGCCGCACCGTCAACCGCATGTTGCACATCGACGCAATGCCCGACGACCTGTTGGCGAAACTGGAAGCCGTGCGCCTGGCCTGCAGGATTTCCGGCTGCGCGCAACGCTACCTCAGCCATGACGGCCTTGCGGCGCTGTTCCAGGCGACCAGGCGCACCGACGCCGCGCACGGCACCGATTATCACCGGCGCTTCCTCGCCTATCTGCATCGCGTGCAGGACGAGGACCTGACTCTCGGCGTCGCCATGACCGACGCCAAGGGGGACCGATCGCGGCGGCCCGGCGCGCAGGCCAATCCTGACGTTTATGTCCGCATCACGGAACGTCGGCCGGACGGCATCGTCATCCGCGGCACCAAGGCGATCGTCACCGGCGCACCCTACATGCACGAATTCCTGGTGATGCCGTGCCGCACGCACACGGCGGCGGATGCCGCCTGCGCGGTTGCCTGCGCGGTGCCGGTCGATGCCGAAGGCGTCACCATCGTCGCCCGCCCCGCCGGGCGGCCGGGCGATCCGGCGGCGAAGTTCTCGGCGCGCTACGGCCAGTCCACCGGCGTCGTGATCTTCGACGACGTGTTCGTGCCGCATGAGCGCGTCTTCCTCGCCGGCGAGACGGAGGAGGGCGGATACCTCACCACCTCCTATGCCACGCATCACCGCCATACCTGCATCGGCGCCCGCGCCGGCTTCGGCGACCTGCTGATCGGCGCAGGCGCGCTGATGACCGAGGCGAACGGGCTTGACCCCGACCGGCACGGTCATATCCGCGACGCGATGATCGAGCTGATCACGATCACGGAGGGGTTCTATGCCTGCGGCGTCGCCGCCTCGGTGTATGCCGCGCAGGCGCCGGGAGGGACGGTGATGCCCGATGCGGTGTTCGCCAACATCGGCAAGCTGCTGCTGGCGACCAAGATCTACGACATGCAGCGGATCGCGCATTACGTCTCCGGCGGGCTGATCGTGGCATTGCCCGGCCCCGACGAGGACCATAATCCGGAAACCAGGGCCTCGCTCGCCGCCGTGCTGGCCGGGCGGGCCGATGTTCCCGCCGCGCAGCGCCTGGAAGTGTCGCGGCTGATCGAGGACCTGACCGCCTCGCACCAGGGCGGCTGGTATTCGGTCATCTCGCTGCACGGCGGCGGCTCGCCGGAAGCGATGAAGCGGGAAATCTGGCGCAACTATCCGGTGACGGAAAAGGTCGAGCTGGTCGCGCGGCTGCTGGATCGCGGCCTGCTGGACGAAGGCCGGCGCATCGCGAAGCAGCCCGGACGCTGCTGCGACGCCGGCTGTGAAGCGCCGCCGCCGGCCGCCGCCGGATAGTGCCGCGGCATCGGCCCGCGCCGCATTATATGGTTCGCTTGCCCGCTCGTTCCTGTAGGCTGTCCGGCGGCATCGCTTTGTCGGACGCAACGCAG
>JAJZVE010000953.1 GCA_021845835.1 Pseudomonadota bacterium
ACCATTGAACCCGCCCAGCGGCGCCGCGCCGATCCGCCATTGGTCGCCGGCCGTGGAGTTGGCGAACTTGAACAGGATCAGCGTCGTCGTCAGCGTGATCACGCCCATGTACACGTCGCTGATGCGGCCATAGAACATCAGGTAGCCGAGCGCCGCGGCGACCAGCGTCGGCACCGCGACCGCGATCGGCACCGCCCAGGTGCTGTCGCCGAAGTTGATCGCCGCCACCGCATAGGCATAGCCGCCGAGGCCGAAGAAGGCCGTCTGCCCGAAGCACAGGATGCCGCCGAATCCCCAGATCAGGCCGAGGCTGAGTGCAAGCAGCGCCATGCTGGTGAACACGGTGGCGTTGATCAGCGCGAACAGTTCCAGCACCTGCGGCAGCAGCCACGCGGCGAGGCCGGCGGCCAGCGCCAACGCCACCAGCTCCAGCGCCGCACGACGCGAGCCGCTCACAGCGCCCGCCGCAGGAATCGCCCGGTGATGCCGCGCGGCAGCAGGCGCAGCAGCACGATCGCGACGGCGAGCAGCGCGACCTCGCCGAACACCGGGGTGGTGAGGAAGGTGAACACGGTGGACACGCTGCCCAGAACGCCGGCGGCGGCCAGCGTGCCGGTCAGCATGGCGGCGCCGCCGGTGATGACGGTGATGAACGCCTTGGCGATATAGGCCGTGCCCATGGTCGGCAGCACGCCGGACAGCGGCGCGATCAATCCGCCCGCCAGTCCGGACAGCGCCGCGCCGGCGCTGAACGTCACCGCATAGACGCGGTCGGGCGCCACGCCGAGCGCCGCCGCCATTTCCGGGTTCTGCATCGTGCCACGCGCCAGCAATCCGGCCGGCGTCAGCTTCAGCACCGCCCAGATCAGCAGCGCCAGCACCACCGCCGCGCCCATCAGGAACAGGTCATAGGCCGCGGCGTGGTAGCGCCCGACGGCGAAGTTGCCGAGCGGGGCAGAGATGCCGGTGACCGAGTTGCCGAACAGCATGGTGACGCCGCCGATGAAGGCGAGCGACAGCCCCCAGGTCGCCAGCATGGTGTCGATCATGCGGCCGTAGAGGCGCCGGATCAGCAGCCGCTCCACCACCGCGCCGATCGCGCCGACCACCAGCGGCGGCAGCACCAGGATGGAAACCCACAGGTTGACGCCATGTCCATACGCCAGGATCGCGGCATAGCCGCCGAGCATCAGGAACTCGCCGTGGGCGAGATTGATGACGCGCATCATCCCGAACACCACGGCCAGCCCCAGGCTCACGATCACCAGCGTCGCCACGCCGGAGAGGATCTGCAGCGCGACGATGACCGCGTAATCCAACGGAGGCTCTCCGCCGGATCAGATCTTCACGTCGATTACGTATTGCTTGTTCTCGTTCGGATGCGCCACGAGATTGCACACGGACTCGGTATCGAGCGGCGGCTGGTCCGGATAGGTGGCGAGCACCTTGAAGCCGTGGTTCTGGACCTCGGCGAGATAGACATCGAGCGTCGTGTGGTTGGTCTTGGGATCGAGCGTCGTCTTGCCCGCTGGCGTATCCAGCGAGATGCCGCTTTCCAGCGCCTTGATCACCTTCATCCGGTCGATCGACTTGGCGCGGCGCACGCCTTCGGCCCACAGCTTTACGCCGATATAGGTGCGCATCGGCAGTTCCGAGATATAGGGCGCGCTGGGCCCGAACTTGGCGTGGAATTTCTGCAGGAACGCCTTGTTCAGCGGGTTGTCCACTTCCTGGAAATAGCTGAAGGCGCAGACGATGCCGTCGCCTTCCTCCTTCGACAGCAGGATATGCTCGTTGCCGACGCCGAGCGTGGTCGATCCCATCGGAATCTGCTTCTTCATCCCTGCCGCCGCCCACTGGCGATAGAACGAGACATGCGCGCCGCCGACCAGCGCGGAGATCACCACGTCCGGCTTCGCCGCCTGGATCTTGGTGATGGCCGGGCCGAAATTCGTCACGTCGAGCGGGAAGAAATCCGCCGTCACCACCTCGCCGCCGCCTTCGCGCGCGTATTTGGCGATCCACTTCGCGGTGATCTGGCCGTAATTGTAGTCGGCCGCCACGACGTAGATCTTCTTGCCCCAGTTCTTCAGCACGTAGGGCACCAGCTTCTGCACGTTCTGCGCCGGCGTGGAGCCGGTGCAGAAGCAGTTGCGGTCGCACACGCCGCCCTCGTACTGGGTGTTGTAGAAATAGAGCGTCCGGTAGCGGCGCAGCAGCGGCCGGATCGCCTCGCGCGAAGCCGAGGTGATGCCGCCATGCACCACGGCGACATGGTCCCTGGTCGCCGCCTGCGTCGCGAACTGCGTATAGAGCTGGATGTTGGACTGCGGATCGTAGTTGATGAGCTGGATGGGTCGGCCAAGCAATCCGCCGCCGGCATTCAGTTCATCGACCGCGAATTCCAGCGTGTCGATCATCGGCTTGCCGTAGATGTCCAGCCCGCCGGAGGCGTCGTGAATGCCGCCGACCTTGATCGGATCGGCGCCGAGCGCGGCGTGCCGCATGATCACGGGCGCCGCCAGACCGGACCCGGCCGCCAACAGGACTGACTTCAGCGCATCGCGCCGGCTCATGGTCATCTTGGAGTCTCCCCTGGCTTTCGTGCTTTATATCGAATTTGTGCATAGCTTACGTGGCTCACGCGAACTTGGCAACGTCGCTTTGCGGGCCTGGTGCGCCGGCACTTCGTGGTCTGTGGCGGCTGCAACCTTTGTCCGCCGGCAGATCTGTTATATCGCTATCCCGTGCGATGCGGCCAGCTTCATCGCCTTGTTCCAGTCCCTCGGGGTGTGTTGCATGC
>JAJZVE010000954.1 GCA_021845835.1 Pseudomonadota bacterium
CCCCCATCGCGGCCAGCCCGTCCAGCACCGCGGCGTCGGCGGTGCGCGGATCGATCTCGACCGCGATCTCGGCCTCCGCGCCGATCGCGAAGGCGCGGCGCAGCCGCTCCATGATCAGCGCCAGCAATTCCTCCGGCAGGGCGTGCGGCGTGCCGCCGCCCCAGTGGACATGGGCTGCCGGCAGCCGCCGCCCGATCGCGGCGGCGACCAGGTCGATCTCCGCCAGCATCATGTCGGCATAGGCGTCCAGCGGCGCGCGGCTGCGCACCGCCGTGGTATGGCAGCCGCAATACCAGCACAGCTCGGCGCAGAACGGCACGTGCAGATAGAGCGAGATCGGCACCCCGTCCGGCAGCGCCTTGAGCCAGCCGGCATAGGTGGCGGCGTCGATCTCCGGGCGGAATTGCGGCGCCGTCGGATAGCTGGTGTAGCGCGGCACGCGCAGGTCATACTTGGCAAGCAGGGTGTCGATGTCCATGCGCGGACTTGGCGCGCGCCGGCGGGTCCCTGCCTTGATCTGCGTCAACGTCGCCATTGCGCTATCAACAGGGTTTGCCGCCCGGCTATAAGCCGGATCACGACAGCGACAGGATATCGCCGTGACCCGTCACGACCCCGCCCGGCTCGACCCGCACGACGCCGCCATCGCCGACGGCACCCTGCCCGGCCTGCTGCCCCGGTTCGCCGATTGCCGCGTGCTGGTGCTGGGCGACATCATGCTGGACCGCTACGTGCTGGGCGACGTGCGCCGCATCTCGCCGGAAGCGCCGATCCCGGTGCTGAAGGCGGAGGCGCGGCGGGCGGTGCTGGGCGGCGCCGGCAACGTGGCGCAGAACGTGGCGGCGCTGGGCGCGCGGGCATTGCTGGTCGGCGTGGTCGGCATGGACGACGCCGCGACCGAGATCGGCCGGATTCTGGCCGACTCCGGCGCCATCACCGCCTGCCTCGTGCCGGTTCCGAACCGGCCGACCACGGTCAAGACCCGCTTCATGAGCGGCGGGCACCAGTTGCTGCGGCTGGACGAGGAAGAGGCCGGGCCGATCGCCCCCGCGCAGGAGGTGCAGCTGCTCGCCGAGTTCGTGCAGGCGCTGCCGTGCGCCGACGTGGTGGTGCTGTCGGACTACGCGAAAGGCGTGCTGACCGACCGGGTGCTGACCGAGGCCATCGCCGCCGCCCGCGCCGCCGGCAAGCCGGTCATCGCCGATCCGAAGCGCGCGAGCTTCGCCGCCTATCGCGGCGTGGATGTGCTGACGCCGAACGAATCCGAGGCGGCGCGCGCGAGCGGCATCGCCCCCGACGACGACGAGGCGGCGGTGCGCGCCGGCGAGGCGGCGCTGGCCCAGGCCGAGGCCGGGGCGGTGCTGGTGACGCGCTCAGCCAAGGGGCTGACCCTGGTGCGCCGCGATGCCGCACCGCTGCACGTGCCGACGCGCGCGCGGGCGGTGGCGGACGTGTCGGGCGCCGGCGACACGCTGATCGCCACTTTTGCGATCGGCCTGGCGGCGGGGGCGGACATGCCGGCGGCGGCGATGCTCGCCAATGTCGCGGCCGGCGTGTCGGTCGGCAAGTCCGGCACCGCGACCGTCAGCCACGCCGAACTGGGCGCCGCGCTGCACCGGCGGGAGCTGCGCGCGCTGGACGACAAGATCGCCGAGACCGAGGCGGCGCGCGACATGGTGGCGGCGTGGCGGGCCGAGGGGTTGCGCGTCGGCTTCACCAATGGCTGCTTCGACCTGATCCATCCCGGCCATGTCCGCCTGCTCGCCCGCGCCCGCGCCACCTGCGACCGGCTGGTGGTGGGGCTGAACAGCGACGCCTCGGTGAAGCGGCTGAAAGGCCCCGACCGGCCGGTGCAGAACGAGATGGCGCGCGCGACCGTCATGGCCTCGATCGGCGCGGTCGACCTGGTGGTGCTGTTCGAGGAGGACACGCCGGAGCGGCTGATCGGCACGCTGCTGCCGAACATGCTGTTCAAGGGCGCCGACTACACGCTCGACCAGGTGGTCGGCGCCGACATCGTGCGCGCGCATGGCGGCGAGGTGCGGCTGATCGACCTGGAGGCCGGGCATTCCACCACGGCGACGATCCGGCGGATCAATCAGCGGGCGGTATAAAATTATCGTTTACACGCGAAGCAGATAGGCAAAACCAGTAGGGTTCTTTTGAAGAAAAGCAAGAAAAAGCCACGTACGGCGCAGCGTAAAATTACGCTGCCACCTACTCCTCCGCCTCCAATCAAGCCTTCTGGCTGGCATGCATGGAAATTGCTTAAATTGATATGCGCCATTTTTATTGGAGGAATGGGACTATCTGCCAGCATTGATCAAATCTGGGGGCCATTTTGGCCTACGACGCCGAACATCTATCCTGCCAGCAATGACCCTGGATCGCCGTTTTCGTTGCCGTTTTCTATATCAAACAAAAGCATTTTATTTAGCTATACATCTGTCGTAGCAGATTGTTTGATAGACAAAGTCGAGATTAACGGCCAGACGATAATAAGTAATAGCCAAATTGCATTCCGTATGGACGATATCCAAGCGGGAGAATCGTCAAATTTTCGGTGCAAAATTCAAACCCCCGCCCATTTAGTTTCGGCTGTGCAACTTCGGATTCGACTCATTTACACAGCGGCCTACATGGGGCTTACGCTGCGACGTCCGTTCACAACAGATATATTTAGTTGGGTCCGCACGACTGATGGAGGGCGTTGGATAGCAGGATCTATCAAGTAACGTATCTCGCAATCTACGCGATCTGCAGATTCTGCAGCGCCGTCTCCAGCTCCTGGAAACTCGGCATG
>JAJZVE010000955.1 GCA_021845835.1 Pseudomonadota bacterium
GCCGGGGGCGCGGTGCGCTCTTGCCGCCCCGTTTCACCCTTGCCGGCGGGCGGGCGAACCCGCTTGCGCCGGCGGTCTGTTCTCTGTGGCACTTTCCCTGGGGTTGCCCCCGCCGGCCGTTAGCCGGCACCGTATTCCCGTGGAGCCCGGACTTTCCTCCACCGCGGGTTGCCCCGCGGCAGCGGCCGCCCGGCCGTCTGGCGCGCTGCAAGTGCCCCCGGCCGGCGCGCGTGTCAACGGTCCAGCTATGCGCCAATGTTGGCGCAGGAAAGCGCCTTGCTGGATTTTCCGATAACTTTCCGGGGGCGTGGATTGTTCACGGCTTGCGCTGCGGCTCGATTGTGGGTCGAGGGGCCGGGCGCAGGGAAGGGCGGAGTTGCGTTGGCACTGACGTTCCCGCGTCAGGCCCGCCTGCGAAGCAGTAGGAAGTGCCCCTGCGCGATCTGTCCTCTCTCCGCCCCACTGGGGGCGGATTGGGCGTTGTGGCAACCTGCCGGATCAAGCGTGGATTCCTGCACACACTTCGCGCGGCAATGACGCCGATCGGTCAGTGATGTCTGCGGCTGCCGTCACACATCCAGGTTGCTTTGCTGCGGCAGCTTGCCGCCGCCCTCACGGCTCGTCGAACGGCAGCCCGACGTAATTCTCCGCCAGCGCCGTCGCCGCGGCGCGCGAGCTGCCGACGAAATCCAGGTCGGCGAGATGGATGCGCCGCTCGAATTCGGTCTCCGCCGGGTTGCGGTGCAGCATCGTGGTCATGTACCAGGAGAACCGCTCGCCCTTCCATACCCGCCGCAGACAGATCGCACTGTAGCGGTCCAGCAGCGCGGTGTCGTTGCGCGTGTAGGCCGCCTCCAGCGCGCGCGACAGCACCAGCACGTCGGCGACCGCGAGATTGAGGCCCTTCGCCCCGGTCGGCGGCACGATATGCGCCGCGTCCCCGGCCAGGAACAGCCGGCCGTACTGCATCGGATCGCACACGAAGCTGCGCAGCGGGATGATGCCCTTCTGGAAGATCGGTCCTTCCTGCAGCGTCCAGCCCGCGATGCCGAGTCGCGCCTGCAATTCCTCCCAGATGCGCGCATCCGGCCAGTCGGCGATGTCGTCGTGCGGAGCGCATTGGATATAGAGCCGCTGCACCTCCGGCGTGCGCGTGGACAGCAGCGCGAAGCCCTCCGCCTGGTTGCTGTAGATCAGCTCGTGCCAGGACCGCGGCGCGTTGGCGAGGATGCCGAGCCAGCCGAACGGATAGGTCTTGTGATACTCGCGGCGCACCGATGCCGGGATCGCCTGCCGCCCCGGGCCGTGGTAACCGTCGGCGCCGATCACGTAGTCGCAGTGCAGCACCTCCTCGGCCGCGTCCTTGTCGCGGCGGAAGGTGATATGCGGCGCGTCGCCGTCGATGCCGTGGATCGCCGTGCCGGACACGCCGAACACGATCTCGCCGCGGCGCGCCAGCCAGCCCGCAATCAGGTCGCGCAGCACCTCATGCTGCGGATAGACGGTGACACGCTTGCCGCCGGTCAGCTCCTGCATGTCCAGATGCAGCCGCGTGCGGTTCCATTGCAGCGTGATGCCGGTATGGAAATCCGCCTCGCGCCGCAGCCGCTCGTCGATGCCGAGCGTGCCCATGAGATCGACGACCCATTGTTCCAGCACGCCGGCGCGGATCGTGCCTTCCACGTCCGCCCGCGTGCGGCTCTCCAGGATCACCGCGCCGATGCCGGCGCGATCCAGCAGGTGCGCGAGGAAAAGTCCCGCCGGCCCCGCGCCGATGATGCCAACCTGCGTGCGCATGGCGGCTCAGCCCGCCGGCCGCAGGCCGAGCAGCGCCCGCGCCTGCGCCGGCGTTGCCACCGGGCGGCCGTATTCGCCGCACAGCTCCGCCACCCGCCTGACCAGCGCGGCGTTGCCCGGCGCCAGCGTATCCCTGTCCCAGCGCACGTTGTCCTCCAGCCCGGTGCGGCAATGCCCGCCCATTTCCAGCGACCAGCGGTTCACTTCCAGTTGCTGCCGCCCGATCCCCGCCGCCGTCCAGGTCGCGCGCGGCAGCAGCTTCTTCAGTTGCGCGACTTCGAAATCCAGGATCTCGCGGCGCGCCGGCAGGGCGTGCCTGACGCCGAACACGAACTGCACATGCGGCGGATCGGCGATCAGCCCCTCCGCCACCAGGTCGGCGGTGTTGTACAGCATGGCGAGATCGAACACCTCGATTTCCGGCTTGATGCCGTAATCAAGCATGGTCCGGGCCAGATTGCGCACGAAATCCGGCGGATTTTCATAGACGATGGTGGGAAAGTTGACCGAGCCGGTGGCGAGCGAGGCCATGTCCGGCTTCAGGTACAGCATCGCCCCGCGCTGCTCCATCTGCCGCCCGCGCCCGCCGGTAGAGAACTGCACGATCATGCCGGGGCAGTGTTTCACCACCCCTTGCTGCAGCAGCGCGAATTTCTCAGGGTCCGACGAGGAATTCTCGTTCTCGTCGCGCACATGCACATGCACGAGGCTGGCGCCTGCCTCGAAGGCGGCATGCGTGCTCTCGATCTGTTCGGCCACGCTGATCGGCACCGCCGGGTTGTCGCGCTTGCGCGGCACGGAGCCGGTGATGGCGACGGTGATGATGCAGGGGTCAGCCATGTCTTTCTCCCTCACGCCGCCGGCAGCGTCGCCGCGGCGGCGTGCAGCACGCGGTCGATGAACGCCTCGGCGCTGCCGAGATAATTGGTCGGATCGGTCAGTTGCGCAATCGCCCCCGCATCCAGCCGGGCCGTCACCGCCGGCTCGCGCTGCAAGGCGGCAG
>JAJZVE010000956.1 GCA_021845835.1 Pseudomonadota bacterium
GCGGCTGTGTTCGCCGGTGTTCTTCGATCCGTCCGGGGAGCGGCTGCATGGTTGATCTCGTGCATGTTTCGGTCGCCGGGCAGCTCGGCGCGGCCGACCCGGCGGCGGGCGCGCCGGGCGTCGCGGTGCGGCTGGTCGATCCCGGTGCGCTGTTCCTGGCCTCCCCGGGGCCGCCGGACCTCGCGCCGAACGAGCGGCGCGGCGCCGGCCCGCAATGGCTCTGGCTGGCACCGGATCGCGCGCTGCGGATCGGCGCGGGCGCGCCGCCGGACGGCTTCGTCTCCGACGTAAGCGACGGGTGGGCGACGTTCGAGATCGCCGGGCCGCGCGCGGCGGAGATGGTGGCGATGGGCTGCACGCTCGACCCGCCTGGCCCGGTGCTGGCGCCGGGACGCTGCGCGCAGACCGTGTTCGCCGGCGTGAAGGTCGTGATCTACGCGCACGGCGCAGCGTTCCGGCTGCATGTCGAGCGGTCGCTGGCGGCCTGTCTGCTCGAATGGTTCACGCAGGCGGCGAGCGCGCTGCTTTGATGCAGGCTGCTGATCGCGCTACCGTCGTCGTCCGGCATACCCGCGCGGGCGGGCATGGCGGAAACATATGCGGGATTCCTTCACACGCTCCTTCGCGGGAGCCACGCGGAGAGTGCAGGCATTCCGCTCGCTGATGTCAGGGAGTCGCGCCGATGAAAACCCATGTCCAGGTCGCGGTGATCGGCGGCGGCGTGGTCGGCTGCAGCGTGCTGTACCACCTGACCAGGCTTGGCTGGAAGGACGTGGCGCTGCTGGAGCGCGATGAGCTGACCTGCGGCTCCACCTGGCACGCGGCCGGCGGCATGCACACGCTGAACGGCGATCCCAACGTCGCCAGGCTGCAGAAATACACTATCGAACTCTATCAGGAGATCGAACGGATCTCCGGCCTGTCCTGCGGCCTGCACCTGCCCGGCGGCCTCGTGCTCGCCGGCACGCCGGAACGCATGGACTGGCTGCGCATGGCGGAGGCGCGCGGGCGCTATCTCGGCCTGGACGCACAGGTGATCGGCATCGACGAGGCGGCGAAGCGCATGCCGCTGATCGACAAGCAGCACTTCATCGGCGCCATGTTCGATCCGCTGGAAGGCCATCTCGATCCCTCCGGCACCACCCACGCCTATGCGCGCGCGGCGACCAGACAGGGCGCGGAGGTGTATCGCAAGACCAAGGTGGAATCGCTGCACCAGCGCGCCGATGGCGGCTGGGACGTGACGACGGACCAGGGCACGCTGGTCGCCGAACACGTCGTCAATTGCGGCGGACTGTGGGCGCGCGAGGTGGGGCGCATGGTCGGCCTGGAACTGCCGGTGCTGGCGATGGAGCATCACTACCTCATCACCGAGGACATCCCGCAGCACCTGCCCGCCGACGGCGAACTGCCGCACTGCATCGACTTCGAAGGCGAGATCTATCTGCGGCAGGAACGCAAGGGCGTGCTGCTCGGCACCTACGAGCGCAACGGCGTGCCGTGGTCGCCCAGGACGACGCCGTGGAATTTCTCTGCCGAGCTGCTGCCGCCCGATCTCGAACGCATCGCGCAGAATCTGGACGTGGGCTTCCGGCATTTCCCGGTGCTGGCGCAGGCCGGCATCCGCCGCGTGATCAACGGCCCGTTCACCTTCGCGCCCGACGGCAATCCGCTGGTCGGGCCGGTGCGCGGCCTGCGCAATTTCTGGGTCGCCTGCGGCGTCATGGCCGGGTTCAGCCAGGGCGGCGGCGTCGGTCTCGCGCTCGCCGGCTGGATGATCCACGGCGATCCGGGCTTTGACGTGTTCGCGATGGACGTGGCGCGTTTCGGCGACTGGGCCACGCGCGTCTATACCAATACAAAAGTGCGCGAGAATTACGGCCGCCGCTTCCGCGTCACCTTCCCCAACGAGGAACTGCCGGCCGGCCGGCCGCTGCGCACCTCGCCGCTGTATGACCGCATGGGCGCGGCCGGCGCGGTGTTCGGCGTGTCGTTCGGCCTGGAGCAGCCGCTGTGGTTCGCGCCGCCCGGCAGCGAAGCCGTCGAGCAGGTCACGTTCCGCCGCTCCAACGCGCACGGCCCGGTCGGCGAGGAATGCCGCGCGGTGCGCAATGCGGTCGGGCTGATCGAAACCAGCGGCTACGCCAAGTACGAAATTTCCGGCGCCGGCGCGGAAGATTTCCTGAACCGGGTGCTCGCCAACCGCATGCCGGAGGTCGGGCGGATCGCGCTCACGCCGATGCTGAACGACAACGGCAGGCTGATCGGCGACTTCACCGTGGCGCGACTGTCGCCCGACACGTTCTACGTGTTCGGCAGCGGCGCCGCCGAGCAGTACCACATGCGCTGGTGGGAAGCGCACGCGCCCGCGACGGGCATTGCCATCCGCTCGCATCGCGCGACGCTGATGGGCCTGTCGGTCGCCGGGCCGCGCGCGCGCGCATTGATGGCGAAGGTGACGGGCGAGGACATGTCCACCGCCGCCGTCCCGTTCCTGTCGTTCCGCCGCATGGACATCGGCATGGTGCCGGCGCTGGTCGGGCGCATCACCTTCACCGGCGATCTCGGCTACGAGCTATGGGTGACGCCGGACAATCACGTCGCGCTCTACGACACGCTGATGGCCGCCGGCGACGAGTTCGGCATCCGCCATTTCGGCCTGCGCGCGCTGAATGCGCTGCGGCTGGAGAAAAGCTGGGGCACCTGGGCGCGCGAGTACCGGCCGGTCTATGGCCCGCTGGAAGCCGGGCTTTCCCGATTTGTCGGCTACAGGAAGCCCGACTTCATCGGCCGCGAC
>JAJZVE010000957.1 GCA_021845835.1 Pseudomonadota bacterium
ATTGCACAGATAAGGATTCCCCGGTCATAGCAGCAAAGACGGGCCATGGCCGATCGACGTCATGCCCAGGCAGACACGCCGCCACAGAATTCTATTAAGTACTTTCTTTCCTGTCTGTGTAATCTGCGCAATCTGTGGATAATCCTTCCCTTTCCTTCCCTTCCCTCCGCCGGATCAGTCGAAATCCCCCCCCAGTTCCTGCCGCACCGCCGGCGGGATCACCGCCATGTGGCTGTAGTTGGGGTGCGACAATCCCAGCACCGCCTCCGTCTGGCCGCCCCGGAACGCCGCGATCTGCGCCTTGGTGAACGGGAAATGCACGAACTGCACGGAGGACGCCTTGCCCTCCGCCGTGGTGCGGTCGGCGTCGGTTTCCGGCCGCGCCCGCAGCGTCTCGCCGCCGAGGCGAATGAACGCCATCTGCTCGATGCCGCCGAGACCGCCCAGGATGCGCTTGCGCCGTTCCGCGTCGTCGATCTCGATCATGAACGTGGCGACCAGTTCGTCGCCCTGCGGGATCAGCGGGTTGTAGGCGGCCAATTCATCCGGAATCTGAGCTTTCCCACCACGTTCAATGTGCAGCATCTCATGCACCTGCTGCCACATCGTGTCGTAGTTTTCGAAGTAGAACGTGACATACGGCCCGACCTCGACCCGCCGGCGCTGCTTGCGTGCCGCCATGTCGCGGCGGCGCTGGCTGCGGATGCCGGCATACTCGGCGGGGTCGAGGATGTCGGCTTCGGTGATGCTGTGCTTCACGGTCAGGCCTCCAGCCCGTAGGCACGGGCGAGCAGTTGGATCGGGTGCGCCAGCAACGTGGGCATCGGCGCCGCGCCGCCAAGCCGCTCCATGCCCTGCCGGATATGCATGCCCGCAAGCGGGCATTCCGAGGCAGCGAACGCCCGTTCGCTTTCCAGCATGCGCCGCGCGGCCGGGCGGCCGACCTTCAGCGCCGTCTCGAAATGCTGCGTCTTGTAGCCCCAGGAGCCGCCATGGCCGGAGCAGCGCTCCACCACCTCCACCGGCGTCTCGGGCAGCAGGCGCAGCATGTCGGCCGCCTTCTGCCCCATGTTCTGCGCCCGCGCATGGCAGGCGATATGCACGGCCACCCCGCCCGGCACCGGCCGGAGCCCCGGCACCAGCCCCTCGCGGCGGGCAATGTCCACGACGTACTCGCTGAGATCGAACGTCGCACCGGCGAGGCGCATCACCGCCGGGTCGCCGGGCAGGATCAGCGGCCACTCGAATTTGAGCATCAGCGCGCAGGACGGCACCAGCGCGACCACGTCGTAGCCGCGCTCGATCCAGGCGCCGAGTTCGTCGGCGACCAGGCGCGCATTCTCCGCCACTTCGGCGATGCGTCCCTGTTCCAGCTTCGGCATGCCGCAGCAATGCGGATGCTGCACTTCGGTCGCGACGCCGTTATGCGCCAGCACGGCGCGGGCGGCGCGCCCGATCTCGGGCGCGTTGTGGTTCACGAAGCAGGTCGCGTACAGCACCGCCCGGCGGCCATGCGCCGGCGCTGCCGCGTTGATCGGCGGCGCAGCGCTGCCGGTGAACGTTTTTGCCTGGTATTTGGGCAGATCGGCCTCGGGATGCAGGCCGGCGTAGCGGTCCAGCAAGGGGCGGGTGCGGGTATTGCCGCGGTCGGTTGCCCAGTTGGCGAGCGGGGCCGCCAGCCGCGCCAGCTTGCCGTTGCGGTCGGTTTCGGCCAGTTGGCGGTCGGCGAACCCCAGCTCGCCCCGCTTCGCCTCGGCTGCCCGCGCACGCAGCATCAGGTGCGGGAAATCCAGGTCGAATGCATGCGGCGGCACATAGGGGCACTTCGTCATGAAGCACATGTCGCACAGCGTGCAGGCGTCGATGACAGGCGCGAAGTCGGCGCTGCCGACGCTCTCCAGCTCGCCGGTCGCGGAATTGTCGATCAGGTCGAACAGGCGCGGAAACGAATCGCACAGATTGAAGCAGCGCCGGCAGGTGTGGCAGATGTCGAAGACGCGGCGCAGTTCCGCGTCGATTTTGTCGGCATCGTAATAGTCCGGATCCTGCCAGGCAATGGCGTGGCGGACCGGCGCCTCCAGGCTGCCTTCTCTCATGCGCGGGCGTTCTTCTCCAGGTGGCGCGAAGGCCGCCCCGGCCGGCCATCGCGGCCGGGGCGGTGCGGCGTTACTTCAGGTCGTCGAGCGCGCGCTGGAAGCGGCCGGCATGCGAGCGTTCGGCCTTGGCCAGCGTCTCGAACCAGTCGGCGATCTCGTCGAAGCCTTCGTCGCGGGCCGAGCGCGCCATGCCCGGATACATGTCGGTGTATTCGTGCGTCTCGCCGGCGACGGCGGCGCGCAGGTTGGCGTCGGTCTTGCCGATCGGCAGCCCGGTCGCCGGATCGCCGACCGCTTCCAGGAACTCCAGATGCCCGTGCGCGTGCCCGGTCTCGCCCTCGGCGGTGGAGCGGAACACCGCCGCCACGTCATTGTAGCCTTCCACGTCGGCTTTCTGCGCGAAATAGAGGTAACGCCGGTTGGCCTGCGACTCGCCGGAAAAGGCGTATTTCAGGTTTTCCTCGGTCTTGGTGCCCTTGAGCTGCGGCATGCGTCATTCCCCCTGCGTTCGGTGGTGAGACCGCATCCTACAGGCGGCGCCGCGGCGAATCCAGCAAGGCCGCGGCGCAAGAAGGCGCGCGCGGCGGGTGGTCAGGCCGTCTGCCGGCCCTTCGAGACCGCCAGCACGCCGATGATGATGAGGCCGGTGATGACGTAGCGCAGCCCGGCGCCGACCCCGAATACGTTCAGCATGGTGACGA
>JAJZVE010000958.1 GCA_021845835.1 Pseudomonadota bacterium
TGCCGCCCACCATGGCCTGCACCCCGGTCGCCGGCGGGCGGCGCAGGGCGCGGGTGCCAAGATACACGATCCCGAGGATGATCAGCCCTCCGACGGTGGCGATCGCCCCGATCAGCGCGCGGCTGATGTGCATGCCGGGTACTCCCGAGTCGAACAGAACCAGTGATCCGACCACAAAGGCGATAAGCCCGCCGATGCCGAGCGAGCCGTAGGTCGGAAAGAAGAACTCCCCGGCCATCATGGCCGAGCCGACCGCGATCAGCGCCAGCCCGGCGAAATCGGTCGGCAGCAGCTGAAAGGCGAACAGCGCCACCAGCAGCGCGATCACCCCGACCACCCCTGGCAGCACGCCGCCCGGGTGGAAGCCCTCGAAGATCAGCCCCCAGATGCCGATCATCAGCAGTCCGTAGGCGATCATGGGATTGGTGATCACCGCGAGCACGCGGGTCCGCCAGCCCGGCCGCAGCCAAGTGACCGTGACGCCTGCGGTCGCGAGGGTCACCTCGTGCCCGTGCAGCTTGACGGTCCGGCCATTGAGCTCGCCGAGCAGGCCCGCGAGGTCGGGCGCGATGAGATCGACGACGTGCTCGCGCAGCGCATCGTCGGCCGGCAGGCTGGCCGCGCCGCGCACCGCCTGCTCGGCCCACTTGACGTTGCGGCCGCGCAGCTCGGCGAGCGAGCGGATATAGGCGATGGAGTCGTTGAGGATCTTGCGCTGTTCGGCGCTCATGGGCGGACCGGAAGAGGCGCCGCTCTTGCCGGTCGGCGGCGCCGGTGTGGCCCCGCCGAGGGACACCGGTGTCGCCGCGCCGAGGTTGGTGGCCGGGGCCATGGCCGCGATCGGGCAGGCATAGAGGATGTACGTGCCGGCGCTCGCGGCCCGCGCGCCCGAGGGCGCAACGTAGCCCACCACCGGCATGGGCGCAGCCAGGATGGCCTTGATGATCTCGCGCATCGAGGTCTCGAGGCCGCCCGGAGTGTCGATGCGCAGAACGACGAACGGCGCGCCGCGCGCGGCGGCCGTCTGCAGCCCGTTCACGACGTACCTTGCGGTCGCCGGCCCGATGGCGCCGCGCAGCTCGAGCCCGACCGCCGCGCGCTCGGGGACGGAGGTGCCGGCGGCGGGTGTCGCCACCGCCCGCCCTGCGGCCAGCCCTGCGGCCAGCAGCACGATCAGCGCGGTGAACGGCGCTCTCATGACTGCATTATCCTCGCACCAGACCCGCCGGCAACCCGGCGCACAGCGCCCCGGCCCGCCGATCGGGGCGAGGCGCTCTACCACTGACTGTTCATCTGCTCGAACCGGCGGTCGATCTCCGTGCGCGAGGCGCGGATGAGGTCGGCGCTGAACCCGTAGCCGATCTCCGCAACATCCGCTTCGAGGTCGGCCATCACCACCGCGGCGAACTCTGCGGGCTCCAGGTCGATCTGCAGCCGCGGTCGGCGCGCGCGGGCTTCGGGATTGAGGGCGGGGGTGAGCGCCGGAGGGACGACCTCGAACACCTGGATGCCGATCGGCGCCAGCTGGCGGCGCAGCGCCATGCTGAAGGCATGCAGGCCGGCCTTGGTGGCGCTGTAGACGGGCATGCGCGCCGCCGGCACGAACCCGAGGCCGGAGGACACGTTGATGATGGCGGCGGGATGCTTGCCGGCGATGAGCGGCACCATCAGGCCCGAGAGCAGAATCGGCGCCTCCAGGTTGATGCGCACCTCGTTATCCCCGGCGAGGAATTCGCCCGCGCCGCTCGTGAAGTCGATGTCGCGCTGGATGCCGGCATGATTGATGAGGACGTTGACCCGCTCGAACCGGTCGGCCACCCAGCGCGCGAGCTCCTGACAGCCCGCCGCATCCGACAGGTCCGACACCTTGGTGTGCAGCGCGGGGTGGCGCCGCCGCGCGGCCTCCAGACGCCCGCCGCTGCGGCCGCAGATGATCACCTCGCTGCCGTGCTGCAGGAACGCCTCGGCCAGGGCGAGCCCGATGCCGCTGCCGCCGCCGGTGATCAGCAGCGTATTGCCGGAGAGTCTCATCGGCGGGGCCGCCGCCGCGGATAGCCCACCGTCTGCGCGAACAGCACGCGCTGCCCCTCGCGCAGCGGCAGCCGGGCCGCGAGCCGGGCGCGGTCGCAATTGTGGAACCAAGCCGCGAGCCCCGTGGCCGCGGCGAACAAATACACGTTGGCGGCGATGAGGCCCGTGTCCACGTAGTAGTACGCGCGCTGTACCTCCGGATCGCGCAGGCCCGGCTCCCGAAAGCCGCGCGTATGCACGAGCCGCTCGAGGTCGGCGACGTAGATCAGCCGCACGGGCGCGTGCACGCCCGGATCGGTCCGCGATTGGCCGCGGCTGATCGCGAGTGCGCGCAGATCCCCGGACGCGACCAACTCGAGGCTATGCTGGCGCGCATCGTACCGATAGGTGCCGTCGGCCAGCGCGGCGTAGACGTCGATTTCCTGAGAATTGCTGGCGGAGGCGGCCGTGCGCCCCACGTCGCCGAACGGCCCGCGCGCGCGGTTCACGCCGAACGCCGCCCAGAGCAGCTCCGAGAGCATCTCCGCCGAGAGCTTCCGATCGCTGAATGCGCGGGTCGTCTGCCGGCGCCGCAGGGCGCGGATCAGCAGATTGCGCGCCGCGCCGCGCAGCCGCGGCAGCCGCGGCAGCCGCGCCGCCGCCGGCCGCGGCTGCGATCGTTTGCGTGGCATGGGCACACCTCGGTGAGAATCCCCGACCTGCAGGACCTTAAGCCGCGCGATGAGCGACCGACAGTGTGGTTTTCCCGTAGCGCCGGGCC
>JAJZVE010000959.1 GCA_021845835.1 Pseudomonadota bacterium
TTCCGATCTCCGCGTCGCTACGCCCGCGACCATTGCCGACGCCGTCGCCGCCAGCCGGCAGCATCGCGCCGGCCGGTTCATCGCCGGCGGCACCGACCTGATGGTCAATCTGCGCCACGGTATCGGCGATCCCGACGCGCTGATCGACCTGCGCGGCATTCCCGAGCTGCGGCAACGGAGTGCCGGCCCCGAGGGGCTGATTATCGGCGCGGCGGTGACACTGGCCGAGCTCGCGGGCGATGCGACGTTCGCCGCGCGCTATCCCGCCGCCGCCGCCGCCGCCGCGTCCGCCGGCGCGCCGGCGCATCGCGAGGTCGGCACCGTCGGCGGCAATCTCTGCCTCGATACCCGCTGCATCTTCTACAATCGCAGCACCTGGTGGCGGGAAGCGAACGGCTTCTGCCTGAAACACCAGGGCGAGGTCTGCCACGTCGCGCCGACCGGCAAGCGGTGCCACGCCGCCTTCAGCGGCGATCTCGCCCCCGCGTTGCTGGTGCATGGCGCCGAAGTGGAGATCGCCGGCCCGGACGGGCTGCGCCGGCAGAAGCTCGAAGCCCTCTATGCCGAGGATGGGGCGGCGCATCTGCGTCTGGCCGCGGGCGAGTTCCTGGTCCGTGTCATGCTGCCGGCCGATCCCTGGCCGGCCGCGTACGCCAAGGCGCGGGCACGCGGCGCCATCGACTTCCCGCTCGCCGGCGTCGCGGTGGCGCTGCGGGCGGACGCGGGCCGGGTCGCCGGGCTGCGCGTGGCACTCACCGGCACCAATGCGCGTCCGTTCCTGCTGGCGGGAACCGAGGTGCTGCTCGGCGCGCCGGTGAATGCGGCCTGGCTCGATCGGCTCGGCAAGCTGGTGCAGAAGCAGGTGTCGCCGATGCGCACGACGCTGCTGGCCGCGCAATATCGCCGCCGCGTCGCCGCCGCGCTGGCGCAGCGGCTGGCCGGCACGCTCGGCGGGGTGGAACTGCGCGAGCGCGCGGCATGAACGCGACCCTGCAAACCCACGTCACCCGGACGCTGCACGACGAGCATATGGCGACGCTGCGGCTGATCGAGCGGCTGGACGTGCTGCTTGGCCGGCACGGGCCGGGCAGCAGCCCCGATATCGCGGAGGCCGGCACGGCGGCGCTGCTGCGCGACTTCGCGCGCGCCGTGGCGCTCGAAATCGGGCCACATTTCGACTTCGAGGAGGTGTACCTGTTCCCCCGCCTGCTCGATGCGGGCGAGCGCGAGATGGTGTTGCTGTTGAGCGAGGAACACGGCCGGATCAGGCCGGTCGCGCTGCGTCTCGCGGAGCTGGCGCGGCTCGGCGGCGAGGCCGGGTTCGCCACGCCGCAATGGGCGGAGTTCAGCGCCGCCGGCGCGGATCTGTCGGAGAGTCTCGCCTCCCACGTCCAGAAGGAGGAAATGGGGATGCTGCCGATCCTCGACGACCTGCTCGACGCCGAGACCGACGGCATGCTTGCGCTCGCGCTGGCGGAGCTGCGCTGATGCGGGCGCGGATGCGGTGCATGAGGACAGACACGCCATGACGAGCGACTCCAGCCCCGACGGCCGATCGCCCCTGCCGGTCGGCGCTCTCGATATCCGGCCGTTGGCCGCCGGCGATCTCGACGCCATCGTCGTGATCGACCGGGCGCTGTCCGGGCGCAATCGGCACGGCTTCTTCGCCCGCCGACTCGATCACGCGGCGCGCGACCCGGCGGCGTTCGTGGCGCTGGCGGCCGAGCGGAGCGGTCGGCTTGCCGGCTTCGTGTTTGCCCGCATCTACGAGGGCGAATTCGGCGCGGTCGCGCGAGAGGCGGTGCTCGACGCCATCGGCGTCGATGCCGCCGCGGCGGGCCAGCCTGGCGTGGGACGGCTGCTCGGCGACCGTCTGGTCGCGATACTGCACGAGCGTGGCATCCGTGAACTCGTCACCCAGGTTGACTGGACGGATAATGGCCTGCTCGGGTACTTCGCGCGCACCGGCTTCGTGCTGGCGCCGCGCATCGTGCTGGCGCGGCCGGTCGGCGCGCCTCTGCTCGCCGCCAGCGCGCACGCGCTGCGCCCTCCCCGCGCCACCAGCGAGACCGATTACAGCAGGCCGGACGGCGATGATTTCGAATCGCTCGCGCATGATCGTCTGCCGGTCCGTTCGATGACGCGAGAGGATCTGAGCGCCATCGTCGAGATCGACCGCCGTATCACCGGCCGCAGCCGTCCTGCCTATTACGCGCGCAAGCTGGACGAGGCGTTCACCGAATCCGCTGTGCAGATGTCGCTGGTCGCCGAGATCGACCGCCATCCGGTTGGCTTCGTCATGGCGCGCGTCGATGGCGGCGAATTCGGGCATGCCGATCCGGAAGCCGTGCTGGACACGATCGGCGTCGATCCCCAGCGCGTGCATCACGGCGTGGCGAGCGCGCTGCTGTCGCAGCTTCTGGCCAATCTTGCGGCACTGCGCACCGAGACGCTGCGCACCGAAGTCGGCTGGAATCATTTCGGCCTTCTGAGCTTCCTCGATCGGATGGGGTTCGGTCCGCACCGCCGCCTCGCCCTGCGCCGCCCGATCGACGACTGACGACGCGACGGCGTGGCGCGTCCGGCCTGCCACCGGGCGGCACCGCTGTCGCCGAGGCCTGCGGTTATGCCTGCATGTGTGCATTGACGCGCCGCAGCACCACGGTCTGGCGGCGCGGCCTTGGTTGGATTCAGGATGTTGGGCGAATCGGGTCGAAAGGTTCGCGGATGTCGTTGATGGCGGGTGAGGCCGACAGTTTATGGCAGGCTCTTGCGTCGGTTCCGGATCAC
>JAJZVE010000960.1 GCA_021845835.1 Pseudomonadota bacterium
CGGAGTTGCGTCATCCGCTGGGCATCGCGGTGATCGGCGGGCTGATGGTCAGCCAGGCGCTGACGCTCTACACGACGCCGGTCGTCTATCTGTCACTCGCCGCCGTGCGCGATCGCGTGCGCCGCGGCGCGGCGCGACGCCCGGGCTGAACGCCCGATCGGCCGCCGCAGCGCGGGGCGGGCGATGGTCACGCACGCCTGCGGCCAAGATAGGCCTCGCGGACCTGATCGCTCGCCATTAGCTGCGCGCCCGTGCCGGTCATGTTCACCTGCCCGGTTTCCAGCACATAGGCGCGGTCGCACAGGGCAAGAGCCTTGTTGGCCATCTGCTCCACCAGCAGCACGGTCAGGCCGTCCTGGCGCAACCGGCCGATCGTCCCGAACAGCTCGGTCACCAGCAGCGGCGCCAGGCCCAGCGACGGCTCGTCCAGCAACAGCAGCCTGGGGGCAGCAAGCAGCGCCCGGCTCATCGCCAGCATCTGCTGCTCGCCGCCCGACATGGTGCCGGCAAGCTGCTGGCGCCGCTCACGCAGCCTGGGGAACAGGAGGAAGCAGCGGTCGATCTCCCGCTCCAGCTCGCTGCGGCCGATGCGTCGCGCATAGGCGCCGAGGCGCAGGTTTTCGTCCACAGTCTGATCGGGAAACACCTGCCGCCCTTCGGGCACGTGCGCGATACCGGCGGCGACACGGCGATGCGCGGGCAGGCGCATCAGCTCCGCGCCACCGTAGCGGATGCTCCCGCTCGCCGGCACCAGGCCGGAAATGGCGCGCATCAGCGTCGTCTTGCCGGCGCCGTTGCCGCCGATGATGCTCACGATCTCGCCCGCGTTCACCTTGAGGCCGACCCCGCGCAGCGCCTGCACGGCGCCGTAGCTGACGGAAAGACCGGAAACCTCCAGCAGCGGCGTCATGCCGGCACGCCAAGATAGGCGGCGATCACCCGCGCGTCGTTCTGCATTTCGATCGGCGCGCCCTCGGCCAGCTTCTCGCCGCGGTCCATCACCACGACGTGATCCGACACCGCCATCACCAGGTCCATGTGGTGCTCGATCAGCAGGATGGTGAAGCCGCGGGCGCGCAGCGCCAGGATCAGCTCCGTCAGTTGCTCCGCCTCGCTGGGGTTCAATCCCGCGGCCGGCTCGTCGAGCAGCAGCAGATCTGGGTGCGTCGCGGCGGCGCGCGCGATCTCCAGCTTGCGTTGCAGCCCGTAGGGCAGTTTATCGGCGCGTTCCTGCGCATGCCGGTCGAGCTGGAAAAAGCGCAGGATGGCGGCTGCCTCCTGCTGCACGCGCCGCTCCTCCCGCCAGCGCGCCGGCAGACCGAGCGCGCACGTCAGAAAGCCGCTGCGCTGCGTCGGGAACAGCCCGACCATCACCGTCTGCAACACCGAAAGCCCCGAGAACAGCTTGAGGTTCTGGAAGGTGCGGCCGATGCCGGCGCGCGCGATGCGGTTGGCCGCATAGCCGGTGATGTCCTGACCCTTGAACACGACGCGCCCCGCATCGGGCACGAGCGCGCCCGAAAGCAGGTTGAGCAGCGTCGTCTTGCCCGCACCGTTCGGGCCGATCAGCGACACGACGGCACCGCGCCGCAGTTGGAAGCTCACGCCCGCGGTGGCGAGGACGCCGCCGAACGCCTTGTGCAATCCTTCGACCTGCAGCAACGGCGCACCGGGTGTGGACGCGCCGGCCCGTTCGCCCGCCACCCATTCGGCGGCCGGCGGCAGCGGCCTCGGGCGCCGGCGCATGAAGCGGGCGATGAAGCCGCTCAGTCCCTCCGGCATGGCATAGAGCGCGAACAGCAACAGCGCGCCATAGGTAAAATGCTGGATCGCCGGCCAGCGACCGAGAAACGCATCCAGCACCGTGAGGCACGCCGCCCCGAGAAACGAGCCGGAGGGCGACCGGCCGCCGAACAGCACGACGACGAGCAGGAACACCGAAAGGTTGAAGGTGATGAAATCGGAATTGATGTACTCGTTCTGCGACGCGGTCAGCGCGCCGGCGATGCCGCAGGTGACGGCGCTGATCGCGAAGGCCAGGATCTTGAAGCGGTGAACGCTGATGCCGACGCTTTCGGCGGCGATCTCCGAGGTGCGGACTGCGGCGAAGCCGCGTCCGTAGCGGCTGGACAGCAGCAGGCTCACGGCAACATGCAATGCCAGGCCGATCAGCACCGCGACCAGCACCCATTGCTGCGTGGTCAGGGCTGCACCGCGCCAGGTCAGCGGCAGCACGCCGTAGATGCCGGCCTGACCGCCGAACACGCCGGTCCATTGCGTCACGATGGTCTCGATCACGATGCCGAATGCGATGGTCACCATCGCCAGGCTCGGCCCGCGCACGCGCAGCGCCGGAATGGCGACGACCACGCCGCCGAGGGCGGAGAGCAGCGCTGCGGCAAGCAGCGACGCCCACGGGTTCCAGGCATATGTCGCAGTCAGCAGCGCCATCGCGTAGGCACCCACCGCATACAGCCCGGCATGGCCGAGCGATTTCTGCCCGGCCTGGCCGACCAGCACGTTGAAGCCGGTGGCGGCGATGAACGTCACCGCGAGGTTGAACGCGACGCGCAGATAGAAGTCGTTGGTGACGGTCTGCGAGATGACCAGCGCCGCCGTCGTAACCGCAGCGGCCAGAAACGCCTCCGTGCGGGTCATATCTTTTCTCGCAGCGCCGTGCCGAGCAGGCCGGCCGGCCGCACATAGAGGACCGCGATGATCAGCGCAAACACCACGATGTCGCGCAGCTCGGCCCGCCACAGGCCGATCAGCGATTCCAGCAGCCCCAG
>JAJZVE010000961.1 GCA_021845835.1 Pseudomonadota bacterium
ATGAGAAGCCAGAGGCGTGCGGTTTCGATCTGTGCGGCAGGGACGGCCACGGTCGCGGTCCTCTCGGGTGTGCCGGCCAGGGCGCCGGATGATCTGCATCCTACCGCCTGGAGTCTACTCCCGAGTCAAGGCCCTGCCCGGACGCCGTACGCCCCTCCGGAGCGCATCGCGGTGCGGCTTCGCGGATGCGCTCCGCGGCAGATTGCCCGTGCGTCCCCGCTCCGTTGACGTTTCGTTGACGATGCTCTGCTGGACTAGGTCCATCTTCGGGCACCTCCTCGGGGTGGGGACTTTATGTCGGGGAAAGAGGTCCAGCGGTTGCGGCGTGCCGCGGTAGCGGGTGCGCTTCTCGGTCCGGCAGGCGCGCAAGCACGGGCGTTCTATAACTTCCAGACGCCCGTCACCCCGATCGCGCACGACGTGCTGTTCATCCACGACCTGTTCCTGGTGATCATCGCCGTGCTGTTCACCATCGGGGTCGGGGCGCTGCTGTACTCGACGGTCGCGCACAGCCGGCGCCGCCATCCGCAGGCCGCCACGTTCACCCAGCCGGTCGGCCGGAAACAATGGATCTGGGCGAGCGTGCCGTTCGCGATTCTGCTGTTCATCGATTACGTCGTGCTCGGCATCCCGGCGCTGCACTCGATTCTCGCGCTGGCCAATACCCGCAACGCCGCGATGACCGTACAGGTCACCGCCCACCAGTGGCACTGGCAGTACCGGTACCCCGCCTACGGCATCGGCTTCAACAGTGACCTGTCGACGCCGCAGGCGCAGATCGCGGACCGGGCACCCAAGAACCCGCACTTCCTGCTGCAGGTCGATCACCCGCTGGTCCTGCCGACCGACGAGAAGATCCGGCTGGTGCTCGCCTCGAGCGACGTCATCCACGCCTTCTGGGTCCCCTCCTTCGGCATCAAACAGGACGTGGTGCCCGGCTATCTCAGGGCCACCTGGGTCGACATCGAGAAGCCCGGCACCTACCGCGGCCAGTGCGCCGAGCTGTGCGGCGTCGGACACGCCTTCATGCCGATCGTGGTGGTGGCCAAGGATCCGGCCGATTTCCGCCAGTGGGTCCGCCAGGAGCAGAGCCGCGAGGCGGCCGTGCGCGCCACCGCGACCGAGACCTTTACCCGGGCGCAGCTCATGGCGCGGGGTCAGGCGGTGTACATGAAGAACTGCGTACCGTGCCATCAGGCGAACGGTATGGGCCTGCCGGGCACGTTCCCGCCGATCGCCACCGGAAATGCCTTCAACGCCAGCCCGCAGATGCTCGCGGCCCTGAAGTCCCTCGGCTTCTACGGCCACGGCGAAGTCATCGAAGGCC
The DNA here is from genome assembly GCA_021845835.1 of Pseudomonadota bacterium. Next base: position 1,328 of record JAJZVE010000961.1, read on the forward strand.
CGGTGGCCAACCACATCCGCATCGTGCTGCACGGCATACCCGGCACGGCCATGCCGTCCTGGGCGTCGCTGTCGCCGGCCGACATCGCCGCCGTCATCACCTTCGAGCGCAACTCATTCGGCAACCACACCGGCGAGCTCATCGAGCCTGCGCAGGTTGCCGCCGCGTCGGGCCACTGAGCCGCGGCATGCCGTCGATTCTCCGGAGACACCCATGAGCGCAGCGAACCCCGCGATCGAGCACTCCCAGCCGCACGACGAGCCCCCCCACGGCATCGGCCGCTGGCTCTATGCCACCAATCACAAGGACATCGGCACGATGTACCTGGTGTTCGGCATCAGCATGTTCTTCGTCGGCGGGCTGCTCGCGGAGCTGATCCGCTCCGAGCTGATGACGCCGACGATGCGCGTACTGAGCCCCGAGGTCTACAACCAGGTGATCACCGTGCACGGTCTGGTCATGGTGTTCGCCGCGGTGATGCCGATCACCGCCGGACTCGCCAATTACCTGATACCGATGATGATCGGCGCGCCCGACATGGCGCTGCCGCGGCTGAACAACTGGGGCTTCTGGCTGCTGCCGCCGGCGGCGATCCTGCTGGTGCTGCCCTGGGGGTTGAAGCTGTTCGGCATCGGCACCGGCACGCTCGACACCGGCTGGACGATGTACGCGCCGCTTTCGACCCAGTCCGGCCCGGGCGCGGACTTCGCCTTCGTCGCGGTGCTGCTGCTCGGGCTGTCCTCGACCATGGCTTCGATCAACATCCTGGTCACGATCTTCAACCAGCGCGCCCCCGGCATGACCCTGATGAAGCTGCCGCTGTTCGCCTGGAGCTGGGTGATCACGGCGCTGCTGCTGATCGCGGTGTTCCCGGCGCTGATGGCCGGCTGCATCATGCAGATCGCCGACCGGCACTTCGGCACGCATTTCTTCAGCGCCGCCGGCGGCGGCGACCCGGTGCTCTGGGAGCACATCTTCTGGTTCTTCGGACATCCGGAGGTCTACATCCTGCTGCTGCCGACCGTCGGCATCCTGCCGCACATCCTCTCGACGTTCGCGCGCAAGCCGATCTACGGCTACGAGGCGCAGGTCTACTCCTTCTGCGCCATCGGCATCATGTCGGTCGTCGTGTGGGCGCACCACATGTTCACCTCGGGCATGCCCACCGCCGCCAACATCTATTTCATGTTCTCCACCATGGCCATTTCGGTGCCGGTGGCCGTGCTGTTTTTCTGCTGGTTCGGCACCATCTGGCGCGGCTCGATGACCTTCGAGACGCCGATGCTGTTCGCCCTCGGATACATCGTGCTGTTCGGGATCGGCGGGCTCACCGGTCTGGTGCTCTCGGACGCCGCCGCCGACCAGCAGTATCACAACACCTACTTCCTGGTCGCGCACTTCCACTATGCGCTGTTCGGCGGTCCGGTCATGGGCATCTTCGCGGCGATCTACTACTACCTG
>JAJZVE010000962.1 GCA_021845835.1 Pseudomonadota bacterium
TTTTCCCCTGCCTTCGGAACAGGGAATATTCTGGCGGATAACAGGGAACTCCCGAGCCCCTATCAGGGAAATCACGGTCGTCGGCGGGGTGCGCCGGGCGCTTGGAGACCCAATTTCGGCCCGCATAACGGGATTCGGCGGCGGCTAAGTGGGATTCCGCGCACGCATTGCGGGATTCAGAGGCGGTCTCGTGGGACGGACGGCGCGATAGCGGGATTGGGGGCCGGCCCGGCGGGACGGAGCGGCGAGATCGCGGGATCCGCGGCTGTCGAAGCGGGACCTGCTTGCCCCTGAACGGGATGGCGCCGCCGGGGGCGGGATTCCGGGCTCCTCGCCTGGGCTCGCCGGGCTCGCGCTCCCGCCAATGGACCGCGACTGCGGGCCTGCAGGAGGCCCTCACCGATATGCCATGACGGGACGCCTTCGGCAGCGCGAGCGATGCAGCTGCCCGACCAAGTCCTTCTTCCTTGCCCCGTCAACAGCAGCACAGGTTTCCATGCAACCCCGCCACCTCGAGATCCGTCCGATCGACAGCCTGCATCCGGCCAAGCGCAACCCCCGGACCCATACCCGTAAGCAGGTCCGCCAGATCGCGGACTCTATCCAGCGCTTCGGCTTCACCAACCCGATCCTCATCGATGACGATGACCGTATCCTCGCCGGTCACGGCCGCGTCGCGGCGGCCAGGTTGATGAACATGACCCAGGTGCCGGCCATCCGCCTCTCGGGCCTGTCGAAGGAAGAACGACGTGCCTACGTCCTCGCGGACAACAAGCTTGCCCTCAACGCCGGCTGGGACCAGGACCTGCTGGCGGTCGAGTTGCAGGAGCTGATCGACTTGGGGTTTGAGGTCGAGCTCACCGGCTTCAGCCTCGCCGAGATCGATTTTACTCTCGACGCCGCCCGTAACGCCGAGTCGGGGGGACGGGACGAGCCGGGGGACCGCGTGCCCGCCATGGTGGCGCGGGCGGTCAGCCGGCAGGGAGACCTCTGGCAACTGGGTCGGCATCTCCTGCTCTGTGGCGACGCCAGGCGCGAGGCGGACTACGCGCGCCTGCTGGGGCAGGAGCGGGCCGGGCTGGTGTTCACGGACCCGCCCTACAACGTGCCGATCGACGGTCATGTCTCTGGCCTGGGACGGATCCGCCACCGCGAGTTCGCCATGGGCGTGGGCGAGATGAGCGAGAACCAGTTCACCACCTTCCTGGCCGCGACGCTGGGCTGCATGGCGGATCGCTGCCGGGATGGCGCCATCCTCTATGTCTGCATGGACTGGCGGCACATGACGGAGCTGTCGCTGGCCGGGCGCCAGGTGGGCCTGGAGCTGAAGAACCTGTGCGTCTGGAACAAGACCAACGGGGGGATGGGCGCGTTCTACCGCTCGAAGCACGAGCTGGTGTTCGTGTTCAAAGCCGGCGAGGCGCCGCACGTGAACAGCTTCGGGCTCGGCGAGACGGGTCGTTACCGCACCAATGTCTGGGACTACCCCGGGGTCAGCAGCCTGGGACGGGCCAGGGACGAGGCGCTGGCGATGCATCCCACGGTCAAGCCGGTGGCGCTGATCGCGGATGCGATCAAGGACTGCTCCAAGCGCGGTGACATGGTGCTGGACCCATTTGGTGGGTCGGGATCGACGCTGATCGCGGCGCAGATGACGGGGCGGCTGGCCCGGCTGATCGAGTACGACCCGCTCTACTGCGACACCATCATACGGCGCTTCGAGGCGTTCACCGGGAAGGCGGCGACGCTGGCGGCGGGCGGGGAGGGGTTTGAGGCTGTTGGTGAGGCACGGGCCGCCGAGCAGCCGGAGGTGGCAGCATGAGCACCGACGATCAGAACCCGCGCAAGGTCGGCTATCGCGAACCGCCCCGTGGCGGGCAGTTCCGGAAGGGGGTGTCAGGGAACCCGCGAGGTCGCCCCAAGAAGCGCCGCGATGAATCGGCCTTGCCGACCGACGGAGATCCAACGGTGCAGGAGGCGATCCGGGCGGAGATCAACCGTGCCATCACAATCACCGATCAGCACGGTCGCCACCAGATGACCGCCAAGCAAGGCGTGCTTCGCGCCATGTTCGCAACCGGGGCCAAGGGTGGCGTCCTTGCGCAACGGAGCTTCCTTGAGCTCGCAGAGAAGGAGGAGAAACGGCATCAGAAGCAAAGGCGCAAGAGCTTTCGATTCTGGCGCGACTACAAGGAGACAAAGGCTGCGCAGATAGCGGCCGGAGCGCCGCGTCCTGACGACGAACCCGATCCCAACGACATCGTGCTCGACTGGCGCACGCAGGAGGTTCGGATCGAAGGGCCGGTCGACAAGGAGGATCGAGCTGCTGCCAGGTTCGTCTGCGCCGTGCGTGATCTCGCCTATCTCATGGCGATCTACCGCGATGAGTTCTCGGACATGTGCGACGCCGACGGGCGCGTGACGCGGTTGGGTGTCTATTTTGGGCTCTACCTGAGCTGTCAGCACGTCCTATGGCCGCGCATGAGGAAGCCGCCGCAGGCCTACGACAAGATAATAGCGCGTGGCATCCGTCTCGGTTGGGATGCCTGCGGAATGAAACTGAAGGCCCGCTGCAGAGCTCTGGGCGTGCCATTCCTGCCGCGGAAGAAGGGAGGGGATCCCTTCATGATTCCGCTGGCGAAGCTGGGGATCAGGAAGCCCATCGTGATCCCGCCGACGCCACCCGCTCCTCGTAGACGGCGCCGCCGGCGGAACGACGCCGTAAACCACGAGGATCCTCGCTAGGCACCAGAGGCATCGGGGCCTCGGAGGCCGGCGGCTCGTCCA
>JAJZVE010000963.1 GCA_021845835.1 Pseudomonadota bacterium
CTGGCGCGCACGCCATGCGTCGGGTTGAGCAGGTTGTGCGTGTTGTCGAAGGACAGCGTCAGCGGCACCTGCAGCAGCGTGTAGTCGCGCCGCACGAATTCCTGCAGGATGCTTTCCTCCTCGCCGACCAGCCCGACGCTGCCGCTCAGGTCGCGCGAGAAGCGGCGCGCGACGGTCGCCGACAGGATCGCGGCGGTCTGGTCATAGGCGATCAGGTATTGCCGTTCCGCCAGCGCATCCAGCGTCAGCGTCTGGTTGCGCCGCAGCCAGTCGGGGATGGTCAGCTTGCTATCCAGCGTGTAGCCCGGCTGCACCGCGGCGAGGCCGCCGAGTTCGGTCGCCGCCGCGGTCAGCGAAAGCTGCTCGCCGTTGCCGAACAGGTTGTGATGCGTCCAGTTGGCGGTGACGCTGCCGCCGAGATCGGTCGAATAGGCGACGCCGAGCTGCACCGTGCGCGGCGGCAGCTCGGAAACCGTCACCCGCATCGGCAGCTGCCCCTGCGCGTCCAGCCCGTCCGGCGGCGCGATCCGCACGGTGGAGAACAGGCCGGTGCTGGCCAGGTCGTCGCGCGCCGTGAGGATCTTCTTCGGGTCGTACAGCTCGCCCTGGTGGATCAGCAGGCGGCGGCGGACATAGCTTTCGTTGGTGCGCTTCAGGCCGGCGATGCTGATCGGGCCGAGATCGACGCGCGGCCCGGCATCGACCGCGAAGGACACGTCCAGCGTCCGCGTCGCGACATGCAGCGTCGCCACCGGCGCCGCGACCTTGGCCAGCGCGTGGCCGTTGTCCTTCAGCGCGGCGAGCAGCCGGTCGCCCGCGGCGAGCACGTCGCTGGCCACCGCGGGCTGGCCGGATTTGAGTTTCAGGGCGGCCTGGGCGGAGGCCGGCACGTCGCCGGTCAGCGTCACCGCCCCCAGGTGGAACAGCGGCCCGAGCGTCAGCGTGACCTTGACCGGCACCGAGGTCTTGTCGGGCAGCGCGCCCAGCTCCGGCAGCAGCGCCGGGTCGTCGAGCGCGCGGCCGGCGATGGTGATGCCGACGCTGCCGTCGTAGTAGCCGAAGCTGTGCAGCGCGGCGAGCAGCCGCTTCTGGTCATCGCGCGCGCGCGTGACCAGCGCGAACGGGCCGACCGGCGCGCGCTCGCGCAGGCTGACCAGCGTGGAGGCGCCCTTGGCGGCGGAATCCAGCGCGCCGTTGCCGGTTGGCGCGATCGTGACCGTGTAGGGCACGGGATTCGCCGCCCGGCCCCGCGGCACCGAGGCCGCCAGCACCAGGGTCAGCAGCCAGGGCAGCCCCAGCCGGAGCAGCAGAAAAGCGCGGGCGCGGTGCGACATTCCCTCCAGAACGTGCCGCCGTCGGCATCGTTGACAAGACCGAAATCGCACCGCCGGCCCGACACGACCGCGCGCGGGGGCGGAAAACATCACGATCCTGTCATTGTCGGTGGCGGCGGCGCGGGCTATGCCACCGCCACCATGCCGCAAGCCCCGCGCCGCCTGAAGGCCAAGCGCCTGCCCCTGCTGCGCCGCCCCGCCGAGAATGTCGAGGAGGGCTGGAACGCCCTTGCCTGGCCCGGCAACCGCCGCATCGTGCGCACGCAGCGCGCGATCCGGCGCGGGGGGGTGATCCTGCTATGGACGCTGCTCTGCATGCCGGTGCAGGCGGTGCTGCTGGCGCTGCCGGGGCCGGGCAAGGAGGGGTTCGCGCGGCTCTACTGGGCCGGCATGTGCCGGCTGCTCGGCCTGCGCGTGCGGGTGATCGGCCCGCGCCTGCGGCGGCAGCAGACCGGCGGGCGGCCGGTCGTCTATGTGTCCAACCATTCCTCCTGGGTCGATGTGCCGGTGCTCGGCGGGCGGCTCAATGCCTGCTTCATCGCCAAGGAGGAGGTCGGGCGCTGGCCGCTGATCGGCTGGATCGCGCGGCTCGGCCGCACCGTCTATGTCCGCCGCCAGCGCACCAGCACGGTGCGCGAGCGCGACGACATGCGGGCCCGCCTTGCCGGCGGCGACAATCTGTTCCTGTTCCCGGAGGGCACCACCTCCGACGGCTCGCGCGTGCTGCCGTTCCGCTCCGCCTTCTTCTCGGTGGTCGAGCAGGCGGTGACGGCGGACGGAAGGCCGCCGCTGGTGCAGCCGGTGTCGGTGGTGTACGACCGGCTGGCCTATCTGCCGGCCGGGCGGGCGACGCGGCCGCTGTTCGCCTGGTACGGCGACATGGACATCGGCTCGCATTTCTGGCGGCTGGCGCAGCACCGCGGCCTGCGCGCGACGGTGCTGCTGCACGCGCCGCTCGATCCGGCCACGTTCCCGTCCCGCAAGGCGCTGGCGCAGGCCACCTGGACCGCGGTCGCGGCCGGGGCGGCGACGCTGCGGCAGAACCGCCCGGCCCGGCCGCTCGCCGCCGCGGCGCAGGGCGCGGCGGCCGCCGAGGCAGCGGACACGCCCGCCTTCGCGTGACGCTTTTGCGATGACCGCGCCGGCGCGCTTGACAGACTCACGGCGGATGCGGCGACACTGGCCGCGTGATCGAGCCCTGAGAGGCGGTTGCGCTTGACCCGCTGCCCCTGGTCGCCCATTCCCCCGCCCGATGCCCGGACGCCGCGCGCGCCGGGCCGAGAGGGGCATGGAATGAGCGACAAGCCGTCCGCAGCACGGGCATGAGGACCAACAGCAAGCGCCTGCACGTCATCACCTGGGGCTGCCAGATGAACGTGTACGACAGCGCCCGCATGCAGGACGTGCTGGCCCCGCTCGGCTACGCCCCCGCCGCGGCGGCCGAGGGCGCCGA
>JAJZVE010000964.1 GCA_021845835.1 Pseudomonadota bacterium
CAGCGCCTTGCGCAGCGCCGTGCACGACCTGAGCGGCCGGAGCATCGGCGTTGCCGCGGTGCTGCACGACGCCACCGATCGCCAGCGCCAGCAGGAGGCGCTGGACCGCAGCCGCGCGGCGCTGGCGCAGGCGCAGAAGATGGAGGCGCTCGGCCAGCTCACCGGCGGCGTGGCGCACGACTTCAACAATCTGCTGACGGCGATCGTGAACAGCATCGAGACGCTGCAGGCCCGGGCGGGCGATCCCGGCTTCACCGGCAGCGCCCGGCTGCTGGCGACGGCGCAGCGCGCGGCGGAGCGGGGTGCCGGGCTGACGCGGCAATTGCTGGCGTTCTCGCGCCGGCAGCCATTGCAGCCGCGGCGTGTCGCGGTCAACGACCTGGTCCGCGGCATGTCCGATCTGCTGGCCCGCACGCTGGGGCAATCCGTTGCGATCGAGACGCAGACCCAGGCGGGCATATGGGACGTGCTTGCCGATGCCAACCAGCTTGAGAACGCACTGCTCAATCTGGCGATCAACGCGCGCGACGCGATGCCCGAAGGCGGCCGGCTGCGCATCGCCACCGGCACCGCCGAGGTCGCCGCCGCGCCCGGCGGATCGCCGGCGGAGACGAGGCCGGAGCCGGGGCAGTATGTCACGATCGCGGTCAGCGACACCGGCAGCGGCATGTCGGAGGACACGCTGGCGCGCGCCTTCGAGCCGTTCTTCACGACGAAGTCTGCCGACAAGGGCACCGGCCTGGGGCTGAGCCAGGTGTACGGCTTCATCCGGCAGTCCGGCGGCCACATCGCGATCGACAGCGAACTCGGCCGCGGCACCACGGTGACGATCTATCTGCCGCGCTGCCCGGTCGCGGCGATGGCGTCGGAATAGGCGCCGAACGGCGGCCGCCGCGCGCCGGGCTGGCGGCGGCCGGTCTTGTCGAGGCAGGTCAAGGCAGTGGCGGGTCGCCTAAATTAGTTTTCAGAATATGCTGGCTTGCATGATATAGTGACGCCGCAATGTGACAGCCGGGACGTGGCGATGCCCGCGGGACTGAACGACGCAAGCAGCTCGATTCGGTCCTCCGCGCCTCGCCGCCTCGGGGCGGCCCGGGTCGCGGCTGCCCTGGCGCCCTCGCCGCGGCGCGACCGGCTGTGGTGGTGGCTGGCGCCGATCATCGCGGCGTCGGTCGCGCTGCTCGGCGTCAACCTGATCAGCGAGTTCGCGCTGGCCCCGGCGCTGAGGGCGAGCCAGGCCGGGGCGGAGCGCACGCTGGAAACGATCGCGACAGCCCTGCGCTTCGACGAGACCGTGCAGGAGACGGAGCGTTCCCAGCGCGGCTATGTCATCACCGGCGATCCGACCTATCTGGAACTCTACGAGCAGGCGAGCCAGGAGGCGCCGCTCGCGCTCGACCGGCTGCGCCAACTCGCAACCGACGGCGCGGCACAGCAGGCGCGACTGGCGCAGCTCGCGGATCTGCTCGACCGGCGGCTTGCCAGCCTCCGCAAGACCGCGACGATCCGCCAACTGGACGGCTTCGATGCGGCGCGACAGGCGATCGAGACGATGGGCGGCCGCACCGACATGCGGGCGATCAGCGGCGTGGTCGCCGACATCCTGGCGTCGGAGGACCGGCTGCTGCGCGACCAGCAGCGGCAGGTCGCGGCGGTCCAGCGCGAGAACGCCTGGGAAAGTACGGCCGTCGCCGTGCTCACCGCCGGCATCCTGCTGCTCGGCGGCATTCCCTTCCTGCTCACGCGGCTGCGCAGCACCGAAGCGACGCTGCACGAGAGCGAGGAGCGGCTGCGCCTGCTGGTCGGCAGCATCCGCGACTACGCCATCTTCATGCTCGATGCCGAAGGCCGCATCGCCACCTGGAACGAGGGCGCGCAGCTGATCACCGGCTATGCCGCGTCAGAAATCGTCGGTTGGCACATCTCGGTGCTGTACCCTGCCGAGGACATCGCCGCGGATACGCCGGCGCGCGACCTGCACCACGCCATGACGGACGGCCGGATCGAGGTGGAAGGCTGGCGCACCCGCAAGGATGGCACGCAGCTGTGGGCCGGCACCGTGATGAGCGCGATCGACGGCCGCAACAGCGGCAGTCTCGGCGTTGCCGTGGTGTTGCATGACCTGACAGAACGGCGTGAACGGCAGGCGACGCTGGAACGCCGCCGCGCCGCGCTGGTGCAGGCGCAGAAAATGGAGGCGCTCGGCCAGCTCACCGGCGGCATCGTCCACGACTTCAACAACATGCTGATGGCGATCATGAGCAGCGTGGAAGTGCTGCAGGCCCGGATGGGCGATCCCGGCTTCACCGGCAGCCCCCGGCTGCTGGCGACGGTGCAGCGCGCCGCGGAGCGCGGGGCGGGGCTGACGCGGCAATTGCTGGCGTTCTCGCGCCGGCAGGCGCTGCAGCCACGGCGCGTCGCGGTGGACGACCTGGTCCGCGGCATGTCCGATCTGCTGGCCCGCACGCTGGGGCAATCCGTTGCGATCGAGACGCGGGCGGAGGCGGGGCGGCACGAGGTGCTGGTGGACCCCAACCAGCTTGAGAACGCGCTGCTCAATCTGGCGATCAACGCGCGCGACGCGATGCCCGCGGGCGGCCGGCTGCAGATCGTCACCGGCACCGCCGAGATCAGCGCCGCGCCCGGCGCTTCGCCGACCGAGGCGGAGCCGGGGCAGTATGTCACCATCGCGATCAGCGACACCGGCACCGGCATGGCGGCGGGCACGCTGGCGCGCGCCTTCGAGCCGTTCTTCACGACAAAGCCGACCGACCGCGGCACCGGCC
>JAJZVE010000965.1 GCA_021845835.1 Pseudomonadota bacterium
TCGGCTGGCGGCCGTACGAGCTGTCCGGCGACCGCGCCTCCCAGCTGTTCGTCAACGACTACTTCATCATCACGGCGCTGCATGCGCTGCACCTGACCACCGGCATCAGCGTCCTGCTCGGCCTAGCCTGGTTCGCCCGCAAGGCGGAATTCCTGAGGAAGCACCAGAACTGGGTGGAAGTGTTCGGTCTCTACTGGCATTTTATCGATCTGATCTGGATTTCGGTGTTCCCCATCCTCTATCTGCTCAACCGCTGAGGGAACGGCCATGACACGAGAGGACTGGCGCACGCTCTGGCATCACATGCGCATGCCGGTATTCGCTTTCGTCGCACTGATCCTGTTGCTCGCGATCAATGTCGTGTTTGGCATCTTCCTGCCGTTCCGCCGTTTCCCGCATGTCTGGACGGTGGAGGCGGCGATCGCCGTTACCATGGTACTGATCGTGCTGATCTTCTCGATGGAATTGATCCGCGAACCGCCGCTGATGCGGCTGTTCTCGGCCATGAGTTTCTTCTGGGTTGCGGCGCTGTTCTCGATGACGCTGCTGGACTACCTGACGCGCTGAACGCCGACGGTCAGCCGCCGCCGCGCTGCAGGACCGGGCCGGACAGGCCAAGCGCTGAGGTGACCAGCGCCAGATGGCTCAGCGCCTGCGGGTAATTGCCGGACAGGTGACGCCCCCGAACATTGTATTCTTCCGAAAGCAGGCCGAGGTCGTTGCGTATCTCCAGCGCCCGCTCGAACACCTCGCGGGCCGCTTCGGTGCGCCCCTGCATATTGCGGCAATCGGCCAGCCAGAAACTGCAGGCGATGAAGGCGCCTTGCGGCGGCTTGCCCTTGGGATGCTCGCGGCGGACGAGGCCGTCATCCATCAGTTGCTGCTCGATCGCGGTAATGGTGGCGGCAATGCGGGGGTCGTCGATCGGCAGGAATCCGATCAGCGGCAGCATCAGCAGGCTGGCATCCACCTCCTCACCGCCGAAGGCCTGCACGAATGTACCCAGGCCGGGATGGAAGCCCTCCAGGCAGACAGTGGAATGGATTTCGGACCGCAAGGCTGTCAGCCGCGCGATGGTGTCGGGTGGCACTTGCCCGGCCTTCACCGCGGCGCCGCGCAGGAACCGGTCGACGCCCGCCCAGGCCATTGCGACGGAATAGGTGTAGTGATGCGGCTCGCCGCGCGATTCCCACAATCCCTTGCCGGGTTCGCGCCAGGCACGCTCCAGCTCCGTGACGATTTCCTCTTGCAGCCCCATGATCTGGTCCGACGGCGGAATGCCGGCGCGGTGCGCCAGGTCGAAGGCATCCAGCAGTTCGCCGAAGACATCGATCTGCCGCTGTGTGGCGGCGGCGTTGCCGATCCGCACGGGGCGTGCCCAGCGATAGCCGGGCAGCCAGTCCGCCTGCCATTCCTGCAAATGCCGCGCACCGTCCAGCCGATACATGATCTGCATTTGCTTCGGCGCCGCGGCGATCGCGCGCAGCAGCCAGTCACGCCAGTGCTGTGCCTCGTCACGATAGCCGGCGTTCAACAGCGCGGCGATGGTGAAGGTGGCGTCGCGCAGCCAGCAGTAGCGGTAATCCCAATTCAACGCGCCTTCAGGCTTCTCCGGCAGGGATGTGGTGGGCGCTGCGACCAGCCCACCGGTCGGTCGGTTGATCATTGCCTTCAACGTGATCAACGACCGGCGCGTGGCCTCCGGCCAGTGCGTCGGTTTGGTGAAGCGCCCGATCCAGTCGCGCCAGTAGCCGATGGTGGCGGTCAGCGAGGCTTCGGCGTCCAGCGGCGGCGGCAGGTCCTGGTGTGAAGCGGCGTAGCTCAACACGAAGCCCAGCCGCTGCCCGGCGGCGACGCTGAAGGCGGCGACCAAGTGATCGTCCTGCTTTTCGACCGGCACCGGCCCGCGCAGGATTACCTGATCGGGGCCGCAACGCGCGACGTGGCCGCCGTCGCAGGGCTCGATCCAGGGCGCGATGCGGCCGTAGCCGAACCGCAGCGCGAGTTCCAGCCGCATCGCGACCGTGCCGCGCAGGCCGACGACGATCCGCACCAGGGCGGAGCCGTCCCGGCGCATCGGCATGAAGTCGATCACGCGCACCGCACCGCCGGGCGCGTCATAGTCGGTTTCCAGTACCAGCGTATCGGAATGGTAGTGCCAGGCGCGCCGCGCCTCGGGATCGGCGGGTGCGATCAGCCAGCGCCCATTGTCGGCGCGACCGAGCAGGGCGGCAAGGCAGGCGTCGCTGTCGAAGCGCGGCCAGCACAGCCAGTCGACGGCGCCGCCGCGGCTGACCAGTGCCGCCGTCTCGCCGTCACCGATCATCGCGTAGTCTTCCAGCCGCGTCGTCATGGCGCCCCCACGCCCGGCGCCGGCGCCGCCTGCCGCGGCGCTTCATGGGTCGATGGGGCCTGCACCGGCGGTGCCTGCCGGGCAGGGGCGGTCTTTTCCTCCTCCACCGTCCGTTCCTGCGGCAGCGCGGTCCGTGGCGGCGTCTGGAAAGCCTCGGCGGCGGGGATGGTCGCGATCTGGGTCAGGTCTTCCCGGCGATGCTGCGACCGTCCGGGACGCTTGACGCGAAACACGTAGATATCGTGCCGGGCGATTAGATCCGGCCCGACCGTGATCGTGCCCAGCATGTCGTCCGGGATCGGCTTGCGGCGGAGTTCGGCGATGATCTTCGCCGCATCGACGCTATGCGTTGCCGCCGCGGCATGCAGCATGGCGATGGTGGCGGAATAGACGATTGCCTCCGTCTCGGTCGGCGGCCGGCCACGC
>JAJZVE010000966.1 GCA_021845835.1 Pseudomonadota bacterium
CCGAGCATGCGCATCACGGGCGGCATCGCGGCGCTGGTGGAAGCCGTCGCCGCCGGCCTCGCGCCCGGGGTGGTCCGGCTGGAACACGCGGTCCGACGCATCGCGCTGACCGGAAGCGGCGTCGCCGTCACCGCCGAAACCCGATCCGGCCCCATGACGCTGCATGCCGCCCGCGCGGCGCTCGCCCTGCCGCCGCGGCTGATCGGCGGGATCGAGATCGTGCCCGCCATGCCGCCTTCCGTGGGGGCGGCGCTTGCTGCTGTGCCGGGCTGGATGGCGGGGCAAGCCAAGGCGCTGGCGCTGTACGATCGGCCGTTCTGGCGCGACGCCGGCCTGTCGGGCAGCGCGTTCAGCCAGGCGGGACCGCTCGGGGAACTGCACGACGCGAGCCTCCCCGGCGCCGCCGAGGCTGCGTTGTTCGGCTTCTTCTCCTGGTCGCCCGCCCTCCGTGTGGCGCGATGCGCGGCCTTGCCGGAGCTGGTCGCCCGCCAACTCGGCATGCTGTTCGGCGCCGAGGCCGCACGCCCGCGCGCGGTAATCATCCAGGACTGGGCAACCGAACCCTTCACCGCGACCGAAGCCGACCACGCCAACGGCAACGCACATCTGGACTATCGCCCGATCGCCCTCCCGGCGCCGTGGGGCGAACGGATCACGCTCGCCGGCGCCGAAGTAGCCCCCGAATTCGGCGGCTATCTGGAAGGCGCGCTCGCCGCGGCGGAAGCCGCTGTGATCGCGTGATGTGCCGCCTGCCTCGACGTCAGGTCAGGTGCTCACCGCGAACGGATCAACGTCCCGGTGGATCGGCTGGGCGCGGCCCATCCATGGCTCGGGGCGGATGCGGCGTGCCCAATCGGCGAAGCTCGGGATGAAGCCGAGGTCCTCGCGGACATGCTGCTCGCCGATCAACCGTAGCGGCACAACGCGCCCGGTCGAGATGGTGATGGTCGGCCCGAAGAACCGCTCCGCCATGAAGATGCCTTCGGCATGATGCCGGAGTGCACGATGTCGGAAATCCGCTGTCAGCATCTTCGACTCGTCGAACCAGGCGTGCAGCGGCAGGTAGTCGTCCGCGGTCCCGCCCCAAAGGCGCGCCGAGGACAGGGCGTGATGATACGGGTGAGCCATCGTCGCCTCCGTCAGAATTCATGTTCGGAGTAGGAGGTCGTCATCACGCGCTCGTTGTATTCGAGCCGGATAGTGCGCTCGCCGACATCGAAGATGAATTCGCCATAGGCGCCGTCTTCGTTCTCCCAGCCATCATGCACCTCTTCGAGGAAGTCGTAGGCCAGCTTCTCGATGGCGTCGCGCACCGGCATGGCCGCGGTCTGCACGCCGCTGCCGTCCCAGAGCGGTGTGCGGATCTCGATCGTGCCGTCGGGCAGCTCGGCGGCGGTTTCGCCTGGGTTCGTCGCATCGATGCTCTCGATCTGTCCGGAGTCACCAGCGCCGTCGAAGTGAACGGTGACATTCTGGATGCCCGCGGCCTGAAGTGCGGCGAACAGCGCGGCCTTGTTGAGCGGTGTCACCTCGCGGGCCAACTGGGCGCGCAGCCGGGCCTGGGCCTCGTACTGCGCGAAGGCATCGTTCGGGTTGTCGATCATGGGGGTGCTCCTCCGTGGTTCGGGAAAGCCGAAGCTCGGAAGGCCCGGGACAGGGTGCCCCCGGGCCTTCCTCGGTCACTCAGCGGCGACGGCCTGCGGCACGGCGGGATCATCCGCGTCGATCAGGAACGCCGGCAGTGCGGTGACTGCTTCGGCGTCACCGTCGGCCGTGCCCCCGGCTTCATCGTCACTGGCCGCGAGAGGGACGGCCGCAGCCTCATGCAACCCGGGCGCGCGGAGCGGCTCGGGCAGCCAGCCGGTGCCGGCGAGCAGCCGTTCGGCCTCCTGCGCCATCTCCGGCTTCTTCAGGTGGTCAATCAGCTGCGCGGCATGCTCGCCCTTGGCCTCGCGCACCGCCTCCAGGATGCGCACCTTCGGTACCCGGCCGAGATAGGTCTCGACCGTCGGCACCCAGCCGGCTGCCGCCATATCGAGACCGACCGCCTGGGCCAGCCGATCGGAGTGCGCCAGCGCGCCCGGACGACGGTTCCAGGGTTCGTGCAGCGCGTTGATGGTCAGCGCCGTGCAATGCGCGAACAACGCCGCGCGCGTGTCAGTGTCGAAGCCGACGAGCGCGTTCCAGAGCTCTCCGGACGTCGCCGGCAATTGCTTCACCCACGCCTCGTGCCGTACGTCGATGGCCTTCGCGGACGCGGTGTCGTTCAGACCCGGAGCCTGGGTCCCGAACCCGGCGCTCTTGGCCTCGATTTCCAGGCACGTGTCGGCGGCGGAGCGATAGAACAGGCGGAGGCACAGCGCGTGGAGCACGGCTAGGAACGAAGTGTCCCAGTCGTTCCCCAAGGCTTCGCGCAACGCGAGCGTCCGGTGGGCGGTGAGTTCCGTCATCAGCCGCTCGGGCAGCGGCTTCAGCCCCTCGTCCTCCTCGGGCACCTCAGCGGAGGGCTCCGCGGCCGTGATGGTCGTGATCGGGCGCGCCTCCGTGGCGGGCGGGTCCCGATCGGCATCGGGCACGATATTGGCTGGCTCCGCTGCATGATCGGGATCGTCGGGCGCAGCGACCGGCGGCTCATCCTCGGGCCGCACGTAGCCGCGCTCGATGCGCAGCCCGCCGTCACGGTCGATGCTGACGAAGGCGCCAGCGCGCACGATGTCGGCGGGATCGAATTTCGGCGGACGGCTCTGGAGTGCCTCGATCGTTGCTTCGATTTCGGC
>JAJZVE010000967.1 GCA_021845835.1 Pseudomonadota bacterium
CCCGCAGAGCTTCGAGTATTCCACCCTCGGCGGCTGGATCGCCACGCGCTCGGGCGGGCATTTCGCCAGCCTCTACACGCATATCGACGATTTCGTGGAGAACATGCGCGTCGTCACCCCGGCCGGCGCGATCGAGACGCGGCGGCTGCCCGGCTCCGGCGCCGGACCGAGCCCCGACCGGCTGTTCATCGGCTCGGAGGGGATTCTCGGCATCATCACCGAGGCGTGGATGCGGCTGCAGGACCGGCCGCGCTTCCGCAGCGACCGGGTGGTGTTGTTCAAGGATCTATACACGGCGGCGCGCGGGCTGCGCGCGGTCAGCCAGGCCGGCCTCTATCCCTCGAACTGCCGCATCCTCGACCCGATGGAGGCGCGCAACACCGGCGCCGGCGACGGCTCGGCCGCGATCCTGGTGCTGGCCTTCGAGTCAGGCGACCATCCGACCGATGCCTGGATGGCGCGGGCGCTGGAATGCTGCGCCGACCACGGCGGCGTGCCGGAAGCCGACAGCGCCGAGCGGCAGGGGGCGGCGCTGCGCTGGCGCACCGCCTTCATCCGCATGCCCTATGGGCGCGAACGCATGGTGCCGCGCGGCATCATCACCGACACGTTCGAGACGGCGATCACCTGGGACCGGTTCGAGGCGTTCCATGCGGCGATCGTCGCGGCGACGGAGCGGGCGATCCGGGGAGCGACCGGGCGGCCGGGGCAGGTGACCTGCCGCTTCACCCATGTCTATCCCGACGGGCCGGCGCCCTATTTCACCTTCCACGCGCTCGGCCGGCACGGCGCGCTGCTGGAGCAGTGGCAGGCGATCAAGACCGCGGCGAGCGACGCGCTGAACGCGGCCGGCGGCACCATCACCCATCACCACGCGGTCGGGCGCGAGCACCGGCCCTGGTACGACCGCGAGGCGCCGCCGCTGTTCGGCGCGGCGCTGCGTGCGGCGAAGCGTACGCTTGATCCGCGCGGGATGCTCAATCCGGGGGTGCTGATCGATCCCTGACGGCGGCGATTGCCGTCGCGGGAACCACCCTCGCCCCAGCCCTCTCCCGCGCGCGGAAGAGGGAGGGGATCAGGCGGCGCGGCTCAGAAATACGCCTTGCCGATCGCCTGCGTGCCGGAACGGGCCTCGCCCGCCGCCATCAGCTTGCGGAACTTTTCCAGCGCGACCTGCAGCACCGGCAGGGCCAGCCCGTTCGCCTCGCTCTCGGCGGCGGCGATCGCCATGTCCTTCACGAAATGCTCGATCATGAAGCCGGGCGCGAAATCGCCCTTCAGCATCGCGGCGCCGTTGATGGTGAGCTGGAAGCTGCCCGCCGCCCCGGTCGCGATCGACTGCAGCACCCGCGACGGATCAAGGCCGGCGCGCTTGGCATAGGCCAGCCCCTCGGCGACGCCGAGGATGGTGCCGGCGATCACCACCTGGTTGCTCATCTTGCAGTGCTGGCCGGCGCCCGGTCCGCCCTGCAGGTTGATGTTGGTGCCCATGCGCTGAAAGACCGGCAGCACGCGCTCATAGGCCGCCGTGTCGCCGCCGACCATGATCGAGAGCTTCGCCGCCTGCGCGCCCTGCGGCCCGCCGGATACCGGCGCGTCCAGCGCCGCGATGCCGCGCGAAGCCGCCGCCTCGGCGATGCGGATGGCGAGCGAGGGGGTGGAGGTGGTCATGTCGATCAGCACCGAGCCGGGCCGCGCCCGCGCCACGATGCCGTCGGGCGCCAGATAGACCGCCTCGACATCGGCCGGCATGCTGACCATGGTGATGACGATGTCGGCCGCGGCGGCGGCCGACCCCGCGTCGTCGTGCCAGATGCCGCCGCCGGCGATCAGGCCCTCGGCCTTGGCGCGGGTGCGCGAATTCAGGTGCAACGGATGGCCGGCCGCCTGCAGATGCCCGGCCATGGCGCCGCCCATGATGCCGAGGCCGATGAAGGCGATGCTCGGCAGGGTCGTATCGGAACTCATTCTGCGTGCTCCAGAAGGGAACGGATATTGGACGGCGACAGCGGCTGTTGCTCCGCCACCACGCCGAACGGGGCGAGCGCGTCGTTGACGGCGGCGGTGACGGCGCCGATCGCGCCCATCACCCCGCCCTCCGACATGCCCTTGCTGCCGGTCGGCGTGCGGCGGCTCGGCGTGTGGCAGGCGATCACCTCGATCGGCGGCAGGTCGGCGGCGGTGGCAAGGCCATAGTCCATGAAGCTGCCGGTCAGGTTCTGCCCGGCCGCGTCATACACGACCTGCTCGCGCAACGCCCCGCTCAACCCCATCGCCACCGCGCCGTGCTGCTGGCCGGTGACGATCAGCGGGTTGAGCACGGTGCCGCAATCCTCGGCGACGATATGGCGCACCGGCGTCACCACGCCCGTCTCGGTGTCCACCACCACCTCGCAGACATGGGTGGCGTTGGAATAGGTCATCGGCGGCGGGTCGTAGGCGCGATGCGCCTCCAGCCCCGGCTCCATGCCGTGCGGCAGGCGCAGCGGTTCCAGATAGGCGATGCGGGCGAGGGCCTGCAGCGTCAGGTCGGTCGGCTGCCACGCGCCGTCGCGCGCCTGCTCGACGCGGCCGTCGCGCAGCCGCAGCCCGTCGGCGGCATTGAGGCCGAGCAGGGCGGCGGCGATGGCGCAGAGCTTCTGCTGCAAGGCCTGCCCGGCCAGGAACAGCACCGACCCGCCCGCCGTGCCGCCGCGCGCGCCGCGGCTGCCCATGCCGTAGGGCGCGACATCGGTGTTGCCCAGGTGCAGCCGCACCGCATCGGCCGCGACGCCC
>JAJZVE010000968.1 GCA_021845835.1 Pseudomonadota bacterium
AGCTGCGTGAACTCGGCATCGACGCGGAACTGAACGTGTTCGAGGCCGAATCCCACGCGCAGTATCAGTTCGATGACCGCGTGCCGGAGACGAAGGAGGCATTCAAGGAGATTGCCGAATTCTTCGACAAGCACCTCGGGAAGTAGTCCACGCATGCCGCCCGCCCGGTTTGCCACCGGGCGGGCGGGTGCTCCCGTTCGGATTGCTTCCCGACGCCGCGTTGGCACCGGCATCCGGAATTTTCCGGCGCGTCGCCTCTTGCGCCGTCGGCCTTCGTGACCAAGCCTCGACGGCACCGCCCGCAGGAAGGATCACCGGGATGCTGACCGTCCATCACCTCCACCGATCGCAGTCCGAGCGGATCGTCTGGCTCTGTGAGGAGCTTGGCATCCCGTATGAATTGAAGTGCTATCAGCGCGATCCCGTGACCATCCTTGCCCCGCCGGAACTAAAGGCGCTGCATCCGATGGGCGCCGCACCGGTCATTCACGACGACGGGCTGGTTCTCGCCGAGTCGGCAGCCATCGTCGACTATATCATCGCCCGGCACGGTGGCGGCCGACTGGTGCTTCAACCAAACCATCCCGATTTCGCCCAGTATCTTTACTGGTTCCATTTTTCAAACGGGAACCTGCAGCCGAACATGGGACGGAATATGATTCTCCGGCGGCTGGACGTGGCGCCGGACAATCCGGTGCTGGTCGCGATGAAGGGGCGGATGGATCGCGCGCTCGATCTGGTCGAGGCGCGGCTCCGCGTGGTTCCGTATCTCGCCGGCACCGAGTTCACGGCGGCGGACATCATGACGGTGTTCTCCCTCACCACCATGCGCCTCTATTGCCCGCTCGACCTCACCCCGTATCCGAACATCCTCGCCTACCTGCAGCGCATCGGCGCGCGCGATGCCTATCGAAGGGCGATGCGGAAAGGCGACCCGGACATGGTGCCGCTTCTGACCTGAGCGCCGGTCACCGGAGGGCCGCGCCGACGGCCACCGGGGAACGCCCGGCGAGCCACGCTTGACTCCGCCCACCCCGCGCGCCCATAAGCGCAGCCTTCGTCCGCCGGTCCGCGAGGGTTCGCGCACCGGCGCGTCTTTCGTTGGAGGTGGATCACCGTCGTGTTTGAGGCACTTTCCGGCAAGCTCTCGGGCGTCTTCGACCGGCTGCGCGCGCGCGGCGCGCTGAACGAGGCGGACGTGAACGAGGCGCTGCGCGAGGTGCGCCTCGCGCTGCTGGATGCCGACGTGGCGCTGCCGGTGGTCAAGGACTTCATCACCCGCGTGAAGGAGCGCGCGGTCGGCGCCGAGGTGCTGGACAGCGTCTCGCCCGGCCAGCAGGTGGTGAAGATCGTCAACGACGTGATGATCGAGGCGCTGGGCGGCGCCGGGGCCGTCGGCCTCAACCTGAACGCGCCGGCGCCGATCCCGATCCTGATGGTCGGGTTGCAGGGCTCCGGCAAGACCACCACCGCCGGCAAGCTGGCGCTGCGACTGAGCCAGCGGCTGCGCAAGAAGGTGCTGCTGGCGAGTTTGGACACGCAGCGGCCGGCGGCGCAGTTGCAGCTGGCGCAACTGGCGGAGCGGGCGGGCGTGCCCAGCCTGCCGATCGTCGCCGGGCAGACGCCGTTGCAGATCGCCGAGCGCGCGATGGATACGGCGCGGCGCGAGGTGTTCGACGTCGTCATCCTGGATACCGCCGGGCGGCTGTCCATCAACGAGGAGTTGATGGACGAGGTGAAGCAGATCCGGGCGGTGAGCGAGCCGGCGGAGACGCTGCTGGTGGTCGATGCGCTGACCGGCCAGGACGCGGTGAACACCGCGCGCGCCTTCAACGAAGCCGTCGGCGTCACCGGCATCGTGATGACGCGCATGGATTCCGACGCGCGCGGCGGTGCCGCCCTGTCCATGCGCGCGGTCACGGGGGCCCCGATCAAGCTGATCGGCCAGGGCGAGAAGATCGACGCGCTGGAGGATTTCCACCCCGAACGCGTCGCCGGCCGCATCCTGGGCATGGGCGACGTGGTCGGGCTGGTCGAGAAGGCGGCCGAGACGCTCGACCAGGAAGAGGCCGAACGCATCGCCAGGAAGATGGCGAAGGGCAAGTTCGACCTCGACGACTATGCCGCGCAGCTGCGCCAGATCGGCAAGATGGGCAGCATCTCCTCCATCATCGGCATGCTGCCCGGCGCCAACAAGCTGCAGGCGCAGCTGGAGCAGGCCGGGCAGCAGAACATCGACAAGACGGTGATCCGCCGGCAGGCGGCCATCATCGGCTCCATGACCAAGGCCGAGCGCCGGCAGCCGGAGATCATCAAGGCCAGCCGCAAGAAGCGCATCGCCGCCGGGTCCGGCACCTCGGTGCAGGACGTGAACAAGCTGCTCAAGCAGTTCGACGGCATCAGCGACATGATGAAGCGCATGAACAAGCTCGGCCAGAAGGGGCTGATGCGGCACGGGCTTGGCGCGCTGCTGCCGAAATCCATGCAGGGCGGCCGCGGGCGGCCGTTCTGAGACAGATCCTTATCGACACACGGAGAGCGACCAGACCATGAGCCTGAAAATCCGCCTCGCGCGGGCCGGTGCCAAGAAGCGCCCCTATTACCACATCGTGGTGGCGGACAGCCGCTCGCCGCGCGACGGGCGCTTCATCGAGCGCGTGGGCAGCTACAACCCGATGCTGCCGGCGGACCATGCCGACCGCGTGCGCCTGTTCGACGAGCGGGTGAAGCACTGGCTGAGCAACGGGGCGGTGGCGACCGACCGCGTGGCGCG
>JAJZVE010000969.1 GCA_021845835.1 Pseudomonadota bacterium
GGCCTGGACGGCGCTCTGGCGCGGGCTCTCTCGCTCCTATTTCGGGCGCGGCTATCTGGAGGAGGTCAATGCGGGCAACGCCAACACCTCGAACTGGTTGCAGGGCGGCGGCTTCAACCAGTATGACGAAATCCATGCCGTCAACTCGTTTGAATGTGCCGCCAACGGCACCGGGGCGACCGCGGTCGGCGACGGGCTCAGCCACGCCGCTGCCATCTGGAACCCGGAAGGCGACATGGGCGACATGGAAATATGGGAACTGGCCGAGCCGCTCATCTATCTCGGCCGCCAGATCAAGGCGAGTTCGGGCGGCGCCGGCAAGTACCGCGGCGGCTGCGGCTTCGAGAGCCTGCGTCTGGTGTGGAACGCCAAGGACTGGACCATGTTCTTCATGGGCAACGGCCACATCTCGTCCGACTGGGGCCTGATGGGCGGCTATCCCGCGGCGTCCGGCTACCGCTTCGCCGCGCACAAGACCGGTCTCAAGCAGCTGATCGCGCAGGGCAAGCCGCTGCCGCTCGGCGGTGACACCGACCCGGAGAACCCGCTGTGGGACGGGCTGCTGAAGGATGCCGCTATCAAGCGCGACAAGCAGGCGATCACCACCGAGGAGATGTTCGCCGACTACGACCTCTACCTCAACTCGATGCGAGGCGGCCCCGGCTTCGGTGACCCGCTGGACCGTGTGCCGCAAAGCGTGGCCGACGACATCAATGGCGGCTACGTGCTTGAACGCTTCGCCGAACGTGTTTACGGCGTGGTGGTCGGCAAGGGTGCCGATGGGGCCTGGGTGGTCGATGAGGGGGCGACCAAAGCGAAGCGCATGGCGATCCGCAAGGAACGCATTGCCACATCGGTGCCGACACGGGAATGGCTGAAGGGCGAACGCGCCAAGATTCTCGGCAAGACCGGCGCCGGGGACCATGTGAAGCAGATGTTCGGCGCCTCGTTCAAGCTCGGCCCGAAATTCCTGTCCGACTTCAAGGCGTTCTGGGAGCTTCCGGAAGACTGGAGCCTGACCGAGGAGGAGATCGGCATTCCGCATTACGGCTCGCATTACTCAATGGACGTGTCCGAGCTGCCGGATGTGAAGACGGTCCAGTTCGTCGAGGAATAATCTCGCCCCGTGCCGGCCGGATACTGCCTCTCCGGCCGGCCCATCTCCCGCGCCAGCTGAACAAAGGAGGACACACCATGACCTACACACGCGCCAAGATCGCCGATCTCGTCGATGGCACGATCGACCACGACACGCTGCACCAGATGCTCTCGACCCCCAAGGACCCCGAGCGGTTCGTGACCTATCTCGATATCCTGCAGGAGAGGGCGAGTTGGGACGACAGGATCATCCTGCCGCTTGCACCGAAGCTCTTCATCGTGCAGCTCAAGACGACGAAGCAGTGGAAGGTCCGCTGCGACTGCGGTCACGATTTCTGCGACTGGAAGGACAACTGGAAGCTGCATGCCCGCATCCACGTGCGCGACACCGCGGCGAAGATGGAGCAGATTTATCCCCGCCTGATGGCGCCGACCTCCACTTGGCAGGTGCTGCGTGAATACTACTGCCCCGAATGTGGCACTCTGCATGACGTGGAGGCGCCGACGCCCTGGTATCCGGTGATCCGCGACTTTGAGCCGGACGTCGACACCTTCTACAAGGACTGGCTCGGCATACCCGTGCCGGAACGCGCCGACGCGGCCTGATGGCGGCACAAGATACGGCCAGCCCGGTGGTGGTGCCATCGGGCCGGCCTACCGATTAACATCGTCTCCGGCGTTGGTGCATGGAGCTGACGGGATGGCGTGGAACTCTTCGTCAACGCGGCCTCATGTGGCGCGGATAATTCGGTTCAGCGCTTCGATCGCAATCGCAGCCTCGCCCTGCTGAACGGCGAGGGCACTGGCCCGCAACTGCGAGCCAATCCGATGATTGTCGCGGCCGATTGCCGTCTCGATGAGGCTGTGCCTGCCGTAACCGGTCGCCTTCTGCCAGCCCATAAGGCGCTTCTGCGCGATGAGTTCGACTGGCTGCATCGCGGCCTGCGGCGGCTCGGCTTGGAGGTGGTGCTGCTGGAGACCCGGCACGTGCATGCGGCGCTGAAGGCGCAGCGCAACAAGCCCGACCGCAATGACGCGCGCAGCGTGGCGCAGCTGGTGCGGTCGGGCTGGTACCGTGATGTGCATGTGAAGAGCGACGACAGCTACCGGCTGCGCCTGCTGCTGACCCACCAGGGGACGCTGAAGCGCAAGTTCCTCGACCTCGAAAACGAGAGATGGCACTCGCTGAAGGTGTTCGGCGTCAAGCTGCATGCAGCCGGACGCGGCAGCTTCGATGAGCACGTGCGCGACGCCGTTGCCGGTGACGCCTTCCTCGCGGCGATGGCGGAGCCGATGCTGCGGGCGCGGGCAGTGCCGTGGACCGAGTATACAAGGATGCACGCCCTCGTCGTGCAGATCACCATCCGCGATGCGGTCTGCAAGCGCTTCATGGCGATTCCGGGCGTCGGACCGGTGACCGCGCTGGAGTTCAAGACCGCGGTCGATGCACCGGAACGGTTCGCCCGATCACGCGATGTCGGCGCGCATTTCGGTCTCACGCCGAAGCGCGAGCAGTCCGGCACGTCGATCGACTTCGACGGCCATATCTCGCGGCAGGGTGACAAGGAGATGCGCGCGCTGCTCTACGAAGCGGCGAGTTGCCTACTGACCCGCTCGAAGGTCTGGACCACCCTCAAGGCGTGGGGGATGAAGCTGGCCCGGCACCGTGGCC